>DASQJU010000230.1:0-12825 GCA_035630915.1 Allosphingosinicella sp. | reverse complement strand
GACGACCTCATCGACATTCGCGACGGTCCGGCGGCGAACCAGGCAGCGCACCGGACGGTCCTGCCCGCGGAGCCGCTCTCGCGGCCGCCCCCCGTCTCCTTCTCGCCGCCGAACGCCCCGCCGATCTCGGCGCCCGAGGGCCCGATATTGACGTTGGCGATCCCGCAATCGGAGCCGGCGGCCGAGAGGAACAGCTCGGCCTCGCGCAGGTCGGTGGTGAAGATGGACGAGGCAAGTCCCTGCGGCACATCGTTCTGGAACGCGATCGCCTCGTCGAGTGCGCGATAGCGCATTACGTAGAGGATCGGCGCGAAGGTCTCCCGGATCATCACCGCGCTCTGCGCCGGCATCTCGGCCAGGGCCGGGCGCACGTAGCAGCCCTCGATCGGCTGCCCGCCATGGATCGTCCCGCCCTGATCGGCAGCATCGGCCAGCGCCGCCTGCATTCCGTTCACCGCGGCGGCATCGATCAGCGGGCCGACGAGCACGCCCGGTTCGAGCGGATTGCCGATCGACACGCTCGCCCAGATGCGCACCAGCCGCGGCACCAGCCTGTCGTAGACGTCTGCATGGACGAACAATCGCCGCAGCGACGTGCAGCGCTGGCCCGCCGTGCCCATCGCCGCGAACGCGATCGCCCGTTCGGCGAGGTCCAGATCGGCCGAAGGCGCGACGATCATCGCATTGTTGCCGCCGAGTTCGAGCAGCGACCGGCCGAACCGCCCAGCCACGCGCGGCCCGAGCGCGCGTCCCATCGCCGTCGAGCCCGTCGCCGAGACCAGCGGCACGCGCGGATCGTCAGCGAGCGCCTCGCCCACCTCGCGCCCGCCCTGCACGACCTCCAGCAACCCCGCGGGCGCCTCCGCAAATCCCTCCGCCACGCGGGCAAACAGGGCGGCGACGGCCTCGGCGCAAACCGGGGTCTTCTCAGAAGGTTTCCAGATCACGCTGTCGCCGCAGACCAAGGCCAAGCAGGCGTTCCACGCCCAGACCGCGACCGGGAAGTTGAACGCCGAGATCACGCCGACCGGCCCGAGCGGGTGCCAGGTCTCCATCATCCGGTGGCCGGGCCGCTCGGTCGCGATGGTCAGGCCGTACAATTGCCGCGAGAGGCCGACGGCGAAGTCGCAAATGTCGATCATCTCCTGGACCTCGCCGAGCCCCTCGGAGAGGACCTTGCCGCACTCGCGGCTGACGAGGCGGCCGAGCGCCTCCTTCTCGGCGCGCAGCACATCGCCGAAGCGGCGGACCAGCTCGCCCCGGCGCGGCGGCGGCACTAGGCGCCAGGCGAGGAAGGCCTCCTGCGCCCGCCCGACGGCCGCGGCCACGGCCGCCGTATCGGCGGTCTCGACCGCACCGATCTGTGTCCCGTCGATGGGAGAAAAGGATTCGAGCTTCACATTCGCCTCGCGAGAGCTTCGGCGGCGAGCGGATTGCGCACCTTCGCCGCGCTGATGAAGAAGATGAAGACGTCGCGGGGCGACGCCTCCGCAGGGACATCGCCGAAATATTCGAGCCCGGCCGGGCTCTCCCCCGCCGCCCATCCCTTGGCGACCTTCGCCCAGAGATCGAGCGCGGAGTCGCCATAGCCCAGCGGCTCTTCTTCGACCGCGGCCTGCAGCCGCGCATAGACGAAATCGGCGGTGAGATCGGCGATCTGCGGATAAGTCTCGTGCTCGGCGATGACGATCGCGACCCCCGCTTCCCGTGCCAGGGCGACGAATTCGGGGCATTTGAAGCTCTCGTGCCGCGGCTCGAGCGCGTGGCGCAGCTTTACGCCGTCCTGGCTGGCCGGGAGCAGCGCGAGAAAGGCGCGCAGATCGTCGGGATCGAACTGCTTGGTCGCCGCCAGCTGCCACAGGATCGGGCCGAGCTTGTCGCCGAGCGCGCTGAGGCCCTGGGCGCAGAATTTGCCGATCGCCTCGCCGGCCTCGCCGAGCACGCGGCGGTTGGTGCAGAAACGCGACGCCTTGACCGCGAACTTGAAGCCTTCGGGGACCATGGAGGCCCAGCGCTCAAACAGGGCCGGGGACTGCAGCTTGTAGAAGGTCGCGTTAATCTCGGTGGCGTTCAGCCGCGTGGCGAGGTGGGCAAGCTGCTTCGGCTTGGCGAGTCCCGCGGGATAAAAAGTCCCGCGCCAGGGATCGAAGTCCCACCCGCCGACGCCAATGTGGATCGCGCCTTCAGCCGGCATGGATGCCGGTCGGAAAGCGCGCAAAATCGGCTTGGGTCACGGTCTCGAGCTCCGCACGGCAGGCCGGATAGGCCGGATGGGCCGGGTCTATCCGTCCATAAGTGGGCGTCATCCCGTCGTCGAGCTTTAGCAAGGCAATCGGACAGGAGGCAGGCACGAGCTGGGAGCCGTGCCCGACGAGCAAGGTCGTCAACACCCCGTAGAGCGAGCCCTTGATGGTCGGGCGGCCGAGGATCGCGAGCCGGTATTGGCCGTCTTCGCTGGTGACCAGATAAATGTGACCGGAGATATGCGGCATCGAGACCTGGCCGTGCTGGACATAACCGTCGGGTCGCTCGCCCTCGGAAAAGACGAGGCAGGAGCAGGCAGGTTCCCAGGCGATGGTCGTCTGATAGGCATAGACGCCGGGATCAGGGCCGAAGACCGGGCGTAATGTCCAATAGCGGCCCTCGAGCCAGCGCACAGCGCCATGATTGTAGCCCCCGAGGGTGTCCGGCGCGGATTCGGTCGGTTGCGACTGGGCCGGCACGCCGCCGCGCAGCGAGGTGCCGAGCGCCTCCTCCAGCCGGATGACGGTGGCCAAAGTGAAGGAGCGACGGCCCGCCAGCGCCTTCTCCAGAGTGGAGATGCTGATCTTCGCGAGATCGGCGAGCGCCTGACGCGAGATGCGCCGCCGGGCGAGCTCCTCGCGCACTTTCTGCGCGATCTCCTCCGCGCGGTGCTCGTCCAGCCACTCCCCCTGCAACACTCTTGCGCCCCTCGCTCGTTCCGCACCGATCCGCACATATCCGCACGCGCTTGCAATTGCCAGCCGCCTGCCGCCGCTTTTGGCGGAACGCGGCCAAAGAATCGGGACAATGATCGTAGAAATACGGTGGGGCGGGGCATAATCGGCCAGCATCGAACGAACGGAGTCATCCTCATGCTCGCCCCGGTTCCTTGGTCCTTCCGCCGCAGCGCCGTTCCGGCCCCGCTCGACGCCGCCAAGACCGCCATCCGGTCGGGAGAATGAGCATGCACCTCTCCCCATTCGACGACCTGAACGGTGGCACCCTCGCCGATCCGGAACCCCCGTCGCGCCGGATCGGGGTGATCCTTTCCGTCCTGTTCCTCACATCGCTCGGCACGGTCGCGAGCCTGACGAGCGCGCGCGCCGGCGCCTACGAACAGGCCGACGCGCCGATCGCCACCACCGCATCGCCCACCGCAGCAGCGCGCTGACCGCGGACTGAGCCCGCCGGAGTCGCCCGGCCTCTGCACGATTTCTGCACAGCATCAATGCCGCCGCTCCTCGGGCCGCGGATCAAGGCTGAACCTCTTTCCGGCATCTGAGCGCGGTCAACATCAGGGGACCCCGCAGATGATCGCCGCTTCGTCGAACCGCTTCAGCTTCATCCTCAAGATCGCGGGCGCGCTGCTGCTCGTCGCGCTCGCCGATCTGCTCTTCTGGCTTCACGAACCGGGCTCGACGCTTGGAGCATTCGCGCTGGCCATGCTGATCGTCGCCGGCTGCCTGCGAACGGAGATGCTTCGAAGCCGGCCGCCGCGCATCGCCTTCGCCGCCGCTCTCTTCTTCGCGCTGGCCATGGGCCTTCAGCCGGAGCCGCTCGCGCTCCTCCTCTTCTGGACGGCGATCACCATCGCCGCCTTGCTCCCGCGCACCGACGGCTTCGACAACGGGCTGCGCTGGGCGCTCCGGCTGATCATCCACGGTTTCGGCGCCGCACTCGGCCCGATCCGCGACATGCTGATCGCGCGCAAGGCCAGGCAGCGGCGGCGCGCTGGCGTGCTGCGCCACGCCGTGATCCTGATCGTGCCGGTCATCGGCAGCGCCCTCTTCATTTTCCTCTTCGCCCAGGCGAACCCGCTGATCGAGCAGGCCTTCGCCCGGATCGACCTCCGGCTCGCGCTCAGCGGTGAATCGATCGCCCGGGCCTTCTTCTGGAGCTTCATCTTCCTCGCCGCCTGGAGCCTGCTCCGCCCGACCCGCTTCGCGCTCTGGCGCACGCTGCCCGGCGCCGATCCGCAGCTCACGCTGCCGGGCCTCGGCCTCGCATCGGTCGCGGTCTCGCTGATCGCCTTCAACTTGGTGTTCGCCGTGCAGAACGGGCTCGACCTCGTCTTCCTCTGGAGCGGCGCGTCGCTGCCGGAGGGGATGACGCTGGCCGAATACGCGCATCGCGGCGCCTATCCGCTGATCGCCACCGCCTTGCTCGCCGGCCTGTTCGTGCTGGTCGCGCTCCGTCCCGGCTCGGAGACCGCCGCGTCGCCGGCGGTGCGACGGCTGGTCACCATCTGGATCGGCCAGAACCTCTTGCTCGTCGCCTCGACGATGCTGCGCACCATCGATTACGTCGAGGCCTATTCCCTCACCGTCCTTCGCATCGCCGCCTTGATCTGGATGACCCTCGTCGCGGGCGGGCTCGCGCTTGTCTGCTACCGCCTGCTGCGTGGCCGCAGCGGCGCTTGGCTGATCAACGCCAACCTCATCGCCGCCGCGCTCGCGCTCGGCACATGCACTTGGGTCGATCTCGGCCGGATCGCCGCCGGATGGAACGTCCGCCACGCCCGCGAGGTCGGCGGCCAGGGCGCGGCGATCGACCTCTGCTACCTTCGCGAGCTCGGTCCCGCCGCCTTGCTGCCGCTGCTCGAGCTGGAGACGCGGCCGCTGCCTGCTCCCCTCCGCCCGCGCGTCCTCTGGGTGCGGACGCAAGTGATGGAAGGGCTCGCGCATCGCCAGGCGGATTGGCACAGCTGGACCCTGATAGACGCCCGTCGCCTGGCCGAAGCCGAGGCGATCGTCGCCGCCAATCGTCTGCCGCGCTATCGGGGCCCCGACCGGATGTGCGACGGCAATCTACCGCCGCCGCCCCCACCGCCTCCGCCTCCGCCTCCGCCCGAGATCGTACCCGAGGAGAATGCCGCAGAACCTGCACCGGTGAACGAGCCCGCCGAGCCGGAGATCAACGCCACCGAACCCTCCAAGCCTTTGACACCTCCGGTCGAGCGGTGACAGAGATGTACGCGATGAGCCACCGCATCCTGATCGTCGACGACGACCCGCACATCCGCCAGGTGCTGAGCTTCGCGCTGGGCAAGGCGGGGATGCAGACGAGCGAGGCCCCGGACGGCGAGAGCGCGCTTGGCGCGATTGCCGCCCAGCGCCCTGACCTCGTCGTGCTCGACATCAACATGCCGAAGATGAACGGGCTCGACGTCTGCCGGAAGTTGCGCACGAGCGACGATTTGCCGATCCTCTTCCTCTCCTCGCGCGACGACGAGATCGACCGGGTGCTGGGGCTAGAGCTGGGCGGCGACGATTATGTGGTGAAGCCGTTCAGCCCGCGCGAAGTGGTGGCGCGGGTCAGCGCGATCCTCAAGCGCGGCGGGCGCCAGCTCGAACAGGCCGGGCCGCAGCGTCCGTTGAGCCACGGCCGCCTGCGGCTCGATCCGCAGAGTTGGGAGGCACATTGGGACGAAAAGCCGGCCGCCGTCACCGTCACCGAGTTCCAGCTCCTCCTGCTCCTCACCAGCCTGCCGTCGAAGGTGTTTAGCCGGGACGCGATCATCGACCGGCTGCACGGCCCCGGCTTCGCGATCACTGACCGCACGATCGACAGCCACATCCGCAACCTGCGCGCCAAGTTCGGGGCTTTGGGGGGAAGCGACCTGATCGAGACCCGCGCCGGGATCGGCTACCGGATCGGGCCCTGCCGCGGCGGCGACGCTTGATCCGCGCGCTCAAGGAGTTCCTCAAGCGCTTCTGGCCCTCGCTCCGCCTGCGCACGATCCTCTTCGCCACCCTGCTCTTCGTCGCCGCTTTGCCCGGCATCGGCGCGGTGTTTCTGCGCGTCTACGAGAACACGCTCGTCCAGCAGACCGAGGCCGAGCTGATCGCCCAGGGCGCCGTCCTCGCCAGCGCCTATCGCAGCTTCTGGGACGACGGCCACCCGCCCCCACGCGGCGGAGAGCTGGTCGCGGAGCGCCCCGCCATCGACCTGCGGGCCATGACTGCGCTCGATCCCCAACCCGAACCGCGCGAGGCCGCCGGACCGATTGATCCGCGCGCAACTGCCGTCGCCGCCCAATTGCTCCCGATCGCCGCCGACAGCGTCCGCACCACGCTCGCCTCGGTCCGCGTCCTCGACGGGACCGGCCGCGTGCTGATCGGCCGGGGCGATGCGGGCCGGTCCTATGCCGATCTGCCCGAGGTCAGGAGCGCGCTCGCCGGGCGGGTGACGACCGTGCTGCGCCGGCGCGGCGACTATCAGCCGCGCTACTGGCTCGAATGGCTGAGCCGGGCCTCGGCGATCCGTGTCCACCATGTCCGTCCGATCGTCGCCGACGGGCAGGTGGTGGGCGTCGTGATGCTGTCCCGCTCGCCGCGCGGCCTCTTCCTCGGCATCTACCAGGATCGGGGGAAGATCGCGTTCGGCGTGGCCCTGATCTTCGTCACCTTGCTGGTGCTGGCGGGGCTGCTCTCGCGCGGCATCGCCCGGCCGATCGAGGCGCTGACCGCGGCCACCCAGAATGTCGCACGCGGCCCCGTCGCCATTCCCGAGCCGCCGGTCACCGCCGCGGTCGAGATTCGTGCACTCTATGAGAATTTCGCGCTGATGGCCGAGCGGATCGAGCGCCGCTCCCGCTACCTGCGCGATTTCGCGGCGGCGGTCAGCCACGAGTTCAAGACCCCGATCGCTGGCATCCGCGGCGCACTCGAGCTGCTGGAGGACCATGAGGGGGACATGAGCGCGGAGGAACGCGCCCGCTTCCTGTCCAACGCGACCAAGGACGCCGACCGCCTTTCGCTGCTGCTCGAACGGCTTCTGCACCTCGCCCGCGCCGACATGGCCGTCGCCGCCGAGGGTGCTTCGACGCTTATCGACGCTCCGGCCCGCGCCGTCGCCGATGCCCTGCGCGGACCCAATCTGGCGGTCGAGCTCGCCCTCCCCGCCAGCCTGCCACCCGCCGCCGCAGCGCCCGAGCTGATCGAGGCCGTCCTCCA
The DNA here is from genome assembly GCA_035630915.1 of Allosphingosinicella sp. Classification (GTDB taxonomy): domain Bacteria; phylum Pseudomonadota; class Alphaproteobacteria; order Sphingomonadales; family Sphingomonadaceae; genus Allosphingosinicella. Next base: position 5,626 of record DASQJU010000230.1, on the reverse strand, counting down.
GATCCTCGTCGAGAACAGCGCCCAGGCCGGCGCCACCGAGGTCCGCATCACCGCCGAAGCAAGGGATGGACGAGTCACCCTCACCGTCCGCGACAATGGCGCCGGCGTCCCCGGCGCCGACCGCGAGCGCATCTTCGAGCCCTTCCACACCGGCCGCCGCGAGCAAGGCGGCTCCGGCCTCGGCCTCTCGATCGCCCGCTCGTTGCTGGCCTCGAGCGGCGGCGGGGTGGAGAACAAGGAGGTCGAAACCGGCGCGTGCTTCGCGATCACGCTGCCGGCGGCATCGGGATGATGCCCTTGGTCGGCCGGCCGGGCAGGAACAGCCGCCCGTGAAGGCGGTGCGCTGGTTGACGAAGGGCCATGCCGCGCCGAAACAGCAAGCGATGGACGAGACGATCGATAAGGCGGGGCTTCGGGTCGCTGCGGAGCTGGCGCGCTTTCTGGAAGAGGAGGCGCTACCCGGGACGGGGATAGAGCCCGGGGCCTTCTGGCGCGGCGTGGCCGACATCTTCGGCCGCTTCACCCCTCGAAACCGCGCGCTGCTAGACGTGAGAGATTCGCTGCAGGCGAAGATCGACGCGTGGCACGAGGCCCAGCCCGGCTTGCCTCCGCCCGGCGCCTATCAGGCGTTCCTGCGCGAGATCGGCTATCTCACAGACGAGCCCGGGCCCTTCACCATCGACCCGGAAAATGTCGACGACGAGGTGGCGCGCCTCGCCGGCCCCCAACTGGTCGTGCCGGTGCTCAACGCGCGCTTCCTGCTCAACGCCGCCAACGCGCGCTGGGGCAGCCTCTACGACGCGCTTTACGGGACGGACGCCTTGGGCGATCTGCCCACAGCGGGGGGCTATGACCGCGAGCACGGCGCGAAGGTGATAGATCGGGCGAAGGAGTTCCTCGATCAGGCGGTGCCGCTCTCACATGGGTATCGGTGGGCAGACATGACTTGCCCGGATGAAATGGAAATGTTCCTCGCCGATCCGAGCCAATTCGTGGCCCGGGGCGAAAAGTCCCGGCTTTTCCGGCACAACGGCCTGCATATCGAAGTCTTGACGGACTACGATCATCCCATCGGGCGTGATGACCCAGCCGGAATCGCGGATGTCGTGCTGGAGGCGGCGCTCACCACCATCGTCGACCTTGAGGATTCAATCGCCGCAGTCGACGCCGAGGACAAGGTTGCGGCCTATCGCAACTGGCTTGGCCTGATGAAGGGCGACCTCGAGGCCAGCTTCGACAAGGGCGGTCGCACGGTTGCCCGGTCGCTCAACCAGGACCGCGTCTATGGCAGCCTCACGCTGCCCGGCCGCTCGCTCCTATTCGTGCGCAACGTCGGCCATCTGATGACCAACCCGGCTGTCCTGCTTCCCGACGGGAGCGAGGCGCCCGAGGGGATTCTCGACGCGATCGTCACCAGCCTGGTCGCGCTCCATGACCTCAAGGGGCTGGGACGCTTCCGCAACAGCCTTGCGGGCTCGGTCTATATCGTGAAGCCGAAGATGCATGGGGCCGATGAGGCCGCCTTCACCAACGATCTGTTCGACGCGGTGGAGGACTTGCTCGGCCTCGCCCGCCACACGATCAAGGTCGGCCTGATGGACGAGGAGCGGCGCACCTCCGCCAACCTCGCCGCCTCCATCCACGCGCTGCGCCACCGCATCGTCTTCATCAACACCGGCTTCCTCGATCGCACCGGCGACGAGATCCACACCTCGATGCGCGCCGGGCCGATGATCCCCAAGGCGGAGATGAAGAGCAGCGCCTGGATCAAGGCCTATGAGGAGCGCAACGTCCGCATCGGCCTCGCTGCCGGCTTCTCCGGCAGGGCGCAGATCGGCAAGGGCATGTGGGCGGCGCCGGACCTGATGGGCGACATGCTCGCGCAGAAGATCGCGCATCCCGAGGCCGGGGCGAGCACCGCCTGGGTGCCGAGCCCGACCGCCGCAACGCTGCACGCGCTCCACTACCACCAGGTCGACGTCTTCGAGCGCCAGCGCGCGCTGGCCAAGGAGCCGGTGCCGCCGCTGGACGCCCTGCTTACCCTGCCGCTCGCCGCCGGCCGCAACTGGTCGCCCGAGGAGATTCGCAACGAGCTCGACAACAACGCCCAGGGCATACTCGGCTATGTCGTGCGCTGGATCGATCAGGGCGTCGGCTGCTCCAAGGTGCCCGACATCCATGACGTCGGCCTGATGGAGGACCGCGCGACGCTTCGCATCTCCTCCCAGCACATGGCGAACTGGATGCTGCATGGTGTGTGCACCGCGCAGGAGGTCGGCGCCGCGCTGCGCCGCATGGCGGCCAAGGTCGATGCGCAGAATGCGGGCGATCCGCTCTATCGGCCGATGGCCGGCAACGAAGCGACCAGCCTCGCCTTCCAGGCGGCGCGCGCTTTGGTGTTCGAGGGCACGGTCCAACCGAACGGCTATACCGAGCCGCTGCTGCACAGCTTCCGCCGGAAGCTGAAGGACGCGGCGGGGTGATGCCCGCGAGGGACATGGTCGATTCGTTCGGGCGGCGGATCAGCTATGTCCGGATGTCGGTCACCGACCGCTGCGATCTGCGCTGCCGCTATTGCATGGCCGAAACCATGCGCTTCCTGCCGAAACGCGACATCCTGACGTTGGAGGAGATCGCCGAGCTGGCGGACATCTTCATCGCCCGCGGCGTCACGCGGATCCGGCTGACCGGGGGCGAGCCTCTCGTGCGGCGGGGGATCGACGATCTGGTCGCCATGCTCGGCGCGCGGATCGGCCGCGGGCTCGACGAGCTGACCATGACCACCAACGGCACCCGGCTCGCCGATCATGCGCACCGGCTCCGCCAGGCGGGCATCAGGCGCGTGAACGTCAGCCTCGACAGCCGGCGCGCGGATCGCTTCCGGCATATCACGCGACACGGCGATCTCGATCGGGTGCTGGCCGGGATCGATGCGGCCGACGCGGCCGGGCTGAGGACCAAGATCAATATGGTCGCCCTCAAAGGGATCAACGAGGACGAGATCGGCGACATGCTTGAATGGTGCGCCCACCGCGGCTTCGATCTCACCCTGATCGAGACCATGCCGCTCGGCGCGGTCGAGGAGGACCGCACGGCGCATTATCTGCCGCTGAGCGAGGTGAAGCAAAGCCTCGAGCGCCGCTTCGACCTGATCCCCTCGCTGCACCGCACCGGCGGGCCGGCGCGCTATTACGAGGTGCAAGGCGTCCGGCTCGGCTTGATCACCCCGCTGACTCAGAATTTCTGCGCGGGCTGCAACCGCATCCGGGTGGCGGCGACGGGGACCGTCTACGGCTGCCTCGGCCAGGACCAGAAAGTCGAGCTGCGCGACCTTCTCCGGGAAAGCGGGGCCGGCGCGGTCCACGCCGCGCTCGACCGCCTGATCGCCGGCAAGCCCAGGGGACACGATTTCGCGATCGACGCGCCGGCACCGGCCGTCCAGCGGCACATGAGCGTCACCGGCGGCTGATGGACGGGACGACTTTGATCTGGATCGCCGCGCTCATGGCGGTCGCGGCAGCGCTCTATTCGTCGGTCGGGCATGGCGGCGCTTCGGCCTATCTCGCGATAATGGCCTTGTTCGCGGTGGCGCCCGAGACGATGCGGCCGACCGCGCTCGCGCTCAACCTCGTCGTCGCCGGCTTCGGCGCGCTGCGCTACGGATTCAAGGGCCAGACCAATTTGCGGCTGCTCTTGGCTTTCGCGGTCACCGCCGCGCCCGCCGCTTTCATCGGCGGGGCCATTCACCTGCCGGAGGACTATTACCGCCCCCTCGTGGGTGTCCTGCTCTGGGCAGCGGCGGCGCGCCTGTTCTGGCAGCCCAGGCGGCTCGCCTATCGCGAGGTCAGCGCGCCCTCGCTCGCAATCACCCTTCCCGCCGGGGCTTGCCTCGGCCTGCTCGCGGGGCTGACCGGGACCGGCGGCGGTATATTCCTCTCGCCTCTGATCATCCTGTTCGGCTGGGAGACTCCGCGCCACACGTCCGGCGTGGCGGCGGGCTTCATCCTCCTGAACTCGGCCGCGGGGCTGGCCGGGAATTTCGCCGCGGTGCGGGGCCTCCCGGCGGAACTGCCCTGGCTCGCCGGAGCGGTGCTTGCGGGCGCGCTGCTCGGGACTTGGCTCGGCGTCGAGCGGCTGCCGCGCGAACGGCTGCTGCAGGCGCTCGGGCTGGTGCTCGCCATCGCCGGCACCAAATTGCTGTTTGCCTAGAATTCCAGAATTTCGACGATCTCGCCCACCGCCGACGCAGGCGCGCCCGGCCGCCGGCGAATCAGCAGAGCGGCGTCGGCGAGCGTCTTTTGCGCGCTCGAATCCTGGTTAGGCAGCGCTCGCACCGGCTCGCCGTCATGTTTGGCGCGGATGAAGGTCTCCCGGCCGTCGCACGGACCGAGGCACTCGGCCAGCGGCGCCCAGCGCCAGCGCAAGGCCTCGGCCGGTACGCGCCCGGCGAGGCCCGCCAGCAACGGCGCGAGCAGCAGCCGCGCCGTCACCATCGCCGATGTTGGGTTGCCGGGAAGGCCGATGACCAGCTTGCCGCCAGCCCGGCCGAGCCAGACCGGCTTGCCGGGCCTGATCGCCACCTTCGAGAAAATCAGCTCGAGCCCCTCGAACATCGCCTTGGCGAAGTCGCGCTCGCCGACCGAGGCGCCGCCGGTGACGACCACGAGCTCGGCCGCCTCGAGCGCCTCGGCCGCAGCGCGCTGCATGACAGGAAGATCGTCCTTGAGGCGTTTGCGGGCGACCAGCTTCGCGCCCCACTCCGCCGCCAGCGCAGCGACGCCGAGGGTCGCGCTGTCCGGGATCGTCCAGGCGGCGGCGGCGCCGGGCTCGGCCAGTTCGTCGCCGGTGCCGAGAATGACCAAATGCGGTCGCCGCCAGACCTCTACCTCCGCGAGATCGGCTCCCGCGGCCGCCACCAAAGCGCGTGAATCGAGCAGGCGGCCGGTCTCCAGAAGAACGTCGCCCTTCGTGAAATCCGAGCCGCGCGCCCTGATATGGCGGGCGGGGCCCGCCACGCCGAACACGGCCACGCCCCCGTCTCGCCCGACATCCTCCTGCATGACGATCCGGTCGGCGCCGCGCGGCACCGGGGCGCCGGTGAAGATGCGCATGCACGCTCCCGCCGGAAGGTCGCCGACCGGCCCGCCGGGAAGGGACTCGCCAGCGACGGCAAGCCGCCCCGGCAAGTCGGCATCGCGCACCGCATAGCCGTCCATCGCCGAAACATCGGCGGGGGGATGATCGACCTGGGCGATAACGGGCGCCGCCAGCACGCGCCCGTGCGCCTCGGCCAGCGGCACGGTCTCGACGCCGAGCGGGCGCGCCGCCTCGGCGATCAGGGCCAGCGCGTCGTCGAAGCCGATCACCAGTCGCCCTACTTGCCGCCGGTCTTGGAGGTCACCTTGATGGCGCCGATCGCCATCGTCCGGTCGATCGCCTTCAGCATGTCGAACAAGGTCAGGGCGGCGACCGAGACCGCGGTCAGTGCCTCCATCTCCACGCCGGTAGGTCCGGTGGTGCGTGCTTCAGAGGCGATGCGGAACCCGGGAAGGCTCTCGTCCATCTCGATGGTCACCGAGACCTTGGTCAGCGGCAGGGGATGGCAGAGCGGGATCAGTTCGGCGGT
>DASQJU010000229.1:0-3121 GCA_035630915.1 Allosphingosinicella sp. | reverse complement strand
GCTCGCCGTCCGCGAGATAGCGACGGCCAAGCTCGAACAGCCGAACGCTCTCCGCGCCACGGGCCATGTTGCGCGCGGCCGCGGCAAGCAGGCCGGGCAGCAACGAGGGCCGCATCGCCTTCAGATCTTCGCTGATCGGGTTGGCGAGAATCCAGGCCGAGCCGCCGAACACCTTGGCCTCGGCCTCGGAAATGAAGCTCCAGGTCACCGCCTCGTTGAGTCCCCGCGCGGCCGCAGCGCGGCGCGCGCTGCGCTCGACCATCTGCTCGCCCGTCGCGGTCGGGTGGGCGACGCCCGGCGCGCGCGGCAGCGGTGTCGCCGGGACGTTGTCCATCCCTTCGATCCGGATCACCTCCTCGACCAGGTCCGCGGCGCCGTCGACGTCTCGCCGCCAGCTCGGCACCGCGACCTGCCACGTCTCGCCCCGGGTCACGGTGAAACCGAGCCGCTGGAGGATGTCCTGCTGCCGGTCCTCGGGCACCGCGAGGCCACCGAGAGCGGCGCAGCGGGCGGGATCGTAGGACACGATCTTGTCTGCCCTGGGCGGTTCGCCCGCCCGGACCTCCTGTGAAGGATCTCCGCCTGCCAGCGCGATCGCCATTGCCGTCGCCAGCTGCAGTCCGTCCTCGAGGAAGGCCGGGTCGACTCCGCGCTCGAACCGGCTGCGGGCGTCGGAGAAGAGCGCCAGCTTCTGGCCGGTGAGCGCGATATGCTCGGGGTCGAAATAGGCGCACTCGATGACGATGTCGGTGGTCTCTTCCGAAACCCCCGAATGCTCGCCGCCCATGATCCCGCCGATGTCGTGGACCCCGCTGTCATCGGCGATCACCGTCATCGAGGGATCGAGCCGATAGCTCTTGCCGTTCAGCGCGAGCACCTCCTCGCCGTCCCGCGCGCGGCGGGCGACGAGCACGCCGTTGAGCCTGGCAAGATCGTAGACGTGCAAGGGCCGCCCGTAGCTCAGCATGATGTAGTTGGTGAGGTCGACCAGGGCACTGATCGGCCGCTGGCCGACCGCCTGCAGGCGCCGCTGCAGCCAGTCCGGAGACGGGCCGTTGCGAACGCCGCGGACGACTCGGCCGTAGAAGGCCGGGCAGCCTTGCGGATCGTCGGTCCGGATCTCGATCGGGCACGGATAATTGCCCGCGACCGGCGGCGCCTCGACGGCTTTGAGCGTGCCGAGGCCCGCCGCGGCGAGATCGCGGGCGATGCCGTGGACGCCCATCGCGTCCTGCCGGTTGGGGGTGACCGAGACGTCGATCACCGGGTCGTCGAGCCCGGCCCATTCGGCGTAGTTGGCGCCGACCGGAGCATCGTCGGCGAGCTCGATGATCCCCTCATGTGCGTCGCCGAGCTCGAGCTCGCGGACCGAGCACATCATGCCGCGGCTCTCGACGCCTCGGATCGCAGCGACCTTGAGCGTCAGGTCGCTGCCCGGGACATAGGCGCCGGGCGCGCCGAACACGCCTTTCAGGCCGGCCCGCGCATTGGGCGCGCCGCAGACGACCTGGATCGTTTCGCCGGTCCCGGCGTCGACCGTCAGCACCTGCAGCTTGTCGGCCTGCGGGTGCGGCGCCGCGGTCAGCACCTGCGCAATCGTGAAGGGCGCGAGCTTGGCCGCCGCATTCTCGACGCCCTCGACCTCGAGGCCGATGCGGGTCAGCGTCTCGACGATTTCGTCGAGGCTCGCCTCCGTCTCGAGATGCTCCTTGAGCCAGGAAAGGGTGAACTTCATGCGCCCACGCCCCCGCTCAGCGTCGGCACGTCGAGCGCGCGGAAGCCGTAATGGCGCAGCCAGCGCAGGTCGCCGTCGAAGAAGGCGCGCAGATCGTCCATGCCGTATTTCAGCATCGCCAGCCGGTCGATGCCGCAGCCGAAGGCGAACCCCTGCCATTCGTCGGTGTCGAGCCCGCAATTGGCGATCACGCGCGGGTGGACCATGCCGGAGCCGAGCAGCTCCATCCAATGGTCGGTCCCGCCGAGCACGCGCCGACCCTTCTCCATGTGGAAGCCCACGTCGACCTCGGCCGAAGGCTCGGTGAACGGGAAATAGGAGGGACGCAGCCGAAGCACGATATCGTCGCGCTCGAAGAAGGCCTTGAGGAAGGTCTCGAGCGTCCATTTGAGGTGGCCGAGCGTGATGCCGCGGTCGATCACGAGGCCCTCGACCTGATGGAACATCGGCGTGTGGGTCGCGTCGCTGTCGGAGCGATAGGTGCGGCCCGGCGCGATGACATAGAGCGGCGGCTTTTGCGACTGCATCGCGCGGATCTGGACCGGCGACGTGTGCGTGCGCAGCAGCATGCGGTGGCCGTCACCGTCCGTCCGGTCGAAATAGAAGGTGTCGTGCATCGCCCGCGCCGGGTGGCTTTCGGGAATGTTGAGCGCGGTGAAATTGTGCCAGTCGTCCTCGATCTCGGGGCCCGTAGCGACCGAGAAGCCGAGATCGGCGAAGATTTCGGCCAGTTCGTCCATCACCTGGCTGACCGGATGGACCGACCCCTCGGCCGCGGGCGCCACCGGCAACGTCATGTCGAGCCGCTCGGTCGCGAGCCGCCGCTCGAGCTCGGCTTCCTCCAGTGTGCCCCTGCGCGCCGTAAGCGCCTCGGTCACCGCCTCCCGCAGGGAGTGGATGCGCGGCCCCTCGGCCTGGCGCTCCGCCGGAGTCATGCCGCCGAGCGTCTTGAGCAGCCCGGTGACCGCGCCCTGCTTGCCGAGCGCCGCGACGCGCTCCGCCTCCAGCGCCGGCAAATCCGCCGCGCCTGCGATCCGGCCGAGCCAGTCCGATGTCATTTTCTCAAGGTCGCTGCCCATGCTTCGCCCCTAGAGGAGAAAGGGAGCGCATGAAAACCCCTGAGCATTGGGCTAGTGTCTGGCAATGATAACGTGGCCCGAGCTTACCGCCGAGCGTGCGATGAGCAGGGCGGGAATGGCAATGGCGATGTTCACCGTGATGACCGCGATGATGGCGGCGAAGTTGGGCCAGTTCGGCATGCGGGCAAGGATCCGCTCGTGCCAGGGGTGCGCGATCACGGCGAGCGTGAGCGCCCAGGTGAGCGCCGGCACGAACGGCTCGGTCATGAGCCAGCACAGCCAGAGCACCAGGGCGGTGACCGCGACG
>DASQJU010000228.1:0-8129 GCA_035630915.1 Allosphingosinicella sp. | reverse complement strand
GCTTTCCTGGGGGGTGCGGAGCCGCCTCTACGCGGCGCGGCCGTCCCCGTCCAGCCACGCCTTGCCGCAGAGGGGCGCGCTCGTTGTTTTAGGTTCATGCAACCCGCCCCATCACGAGGGCGTTGGTGAGACAGATGGATTTCAAAGGGAGTAGAATCATGCGTAATCTCATCCTCGCCGTCTCGGCGACGACCATGGCGGTTCCCGCCACCTTCGCGCTGCCCGCCGCCCCGGCGGAGGCGCAGAGCCGCTATTACGACCGCAACGGCAATTATGTCGGCCCGACCTGGCGCGGGCAGGACGGCCGTTATCATTGCCGCCGCTCGAACGGCACGACCGGCCTCATTGTCGGCGGCGCCGCGGGCGCGCTGATTGGCCGCTCGCTCGATGGCGGTCGCCACCGCGCCACCGGCACGATCCTCGGCGCCGCTGCCGGCGCGCTGATCGGCCGCGAGGTGCAGAGGAGCCGCTCGACCCGCCACTGCCGCTAATCAGGCTTTGACCCTAGAAGAAGGGGCGCTCCCGCGACGGAGCGCCCCTTTTCTTTGACTTGCTGCGCTCAGGAAGCGTTTGCGGGTTTGCTGCCGGCGGGGGCCTTGCGCGCCGCCGGCTTCTTGGCGGACGAGGTTCGCTTCGCCGCAGGGCGCGCGGCCTTGGACGCGGCAGGCTTGGCCTTGGCGGATTTGGCGGCGGCCGGCTTGGCCGCCTTGGCGGAAGCCTTGGCGCTCGATTTCGAGCCGCCGCGCTTGGCGGCCTTCTTGCCGGGCGCCTTGCGGCCCTTCGGTTTGGCGGCAGCGCCGGCGGCGGCCGGCTCCGCACCCTGGAGATCGCCCATCATCCGCCGCACCGCCTCGGTCGCGGCATTGATCATCGCCGCGCCGATCTTGTTGGCGCTTTCGGCGGCGGCATCGGCGGCCGCTTCAGCCGCGTCCTGGGCGGAGCGGGCCGTCTTGCGCGCGGTGTCGCGCACGTTCTTGTTGGCGGCCAGCGCGGCCGCCGCGGTCACCAGGCCCGCGGCGAGCAGGCTGCGCGCCACCGGGTTCTGCGCCAGATCGGCGGCCCTCCGTCCGGCCTCGCGCAGTGCGTCGGGAATTCGGTCGGACGATTGATTGGTTTTCTTCTGAACCATGAGAAATGCTCCTGTGTTCGTATCTTCTCCGTAACAGACACGCCAAGGCGGGAACAGTTCCGTCAGGACCCGCCGTCTTCTTTCTCGATCCAGCCCTGGCCGCGATCCTGATGCGCCGCCTGATCGGGCTTCAGCCCATAGGTCTCGCCGTCCGGGCCGACCAAGTCGCTCTCCGCCTGGGACGCCTCTTGTGCGTCCTCGCCGAGGCCCTTTTCGCGGACCAGATGCTCGGGGACCTCGCCGCTATGCGCTTCGGCGCTGTGGGGCAACGGGTGGCCCGATCCACGCTTCTTGTCATCGCTCATCGCCTGCTCCTCGCAGGACAAGCGAAAGGCCACCGCGAAGGTTCCGCGGCGGCCTCTCGACATGGTCAGCGGCCGGAAGCCGACTGCCCGGAAGTCACTGGAAAGCTAGGCTTTCGACCCCCGAACGGACTTGACCGACCTCTCTGCTGAACCATGAGACATCGGATCACCTCCTTTCGCTATGTTGAGCACGACTCATGTATGAGTCGCGCCGAATCGACGATCAAGTCTTGATTTCAAATATTTTGAAGCTAGGATTCCATGCTTCGCGCCGCCCGCTTGGGCGGCTTTTTTATTGCCCGCGGCAATCCTCGATCACCCGCGCCGGCTCGGGCCAGGTGGGCAAGACGAGATCGGCCTGCCCCTCGACATGGACGAGAAAGCGGCCGCGGCTGAACGCGATCTGGTCGAGCAGCGGATCGGCCGGTGCGAGAGTGGCGCTCGCCCCGTCCGGGCCGACCGATGCCGGGAGGCTGCGCTCGCCCAGAGTGGTGCGGACCGCAAGCGTGCCGGCGCCGCTCCCCGCGCTCGCGCGGACAAAGCGGATCTGGCGATCGGCGGTGCATTCGATGGTGAGAACGGGAACCGCGTCTCCGTAGGTCGCCCGCGGCCTCGGGCTCTCGGCATAACGCCAATCGCCGGCGGTTAGCGTGCCGTCTTCCCAGGATCCCGGCGGCGCCGGCGGGGGCGCGGGCGGAACCGGAGCAGGGGCCGGCGCTGGCGGCGGCGGTGCGGGTGGCGCAGGCGCTGAGACGCAGGCGGCCAGCGCCGCGAGTCCGGCCAAGGCCGCGCCGGTGCGCAGGACGCCCTTCATGTGCGCTCAGTCGCCCGCGTCGACGGCATTGGCGGCCGCCGCATTGGTGGTGGCCGCGCTGTTGGCGACCGCCTCGGACCTCGGCGCCGGCAATTCGCCCCCGGCGCAACGCGAGAGATAGGTTCCCACCACGGGGCTCGGAGGCAGGATCAGCGGCGGTGAATCGCCGATCCTGACAGTGATCGGCTCGGTGCCTCGGCCGATGCTCGCGACGAGCGGATCGGCTCCGTTCACCGTTGCGCGCAGCATCGGGATCGGCCCGTCGCCGCCGGTGACCGCGAGCCGGCGCGTCTCGCTGCCGGACGTGACCAGCATCACCGGCAGGTCGCCGGTCGATTCCAGCCCGTGCCGCTGGACGACCACGCCGCGCCGTGGGTCGCACCCGATGCTGAACAGCGGCGGGGCGCCCGAGGGACCGAACTCGATCACCCTTTGCTCGCCTTGCAGCGCCTCGCGCCACTGGCCGAGCGCCGGCTCGTCCGCATCGAGGTCGGGCCGGACCCGCTCGACCGTCTGCCCCTGATTGGTGTCCGCCGCGACGACGGTCGCATCCTCGGAGCGGGCGCAGCCGGCGGTGAGGACGATCAGGACGGGCAGAGCGCGGCGGAGCATGAGCGAATCCTTGTCGAAAGCGAGCGGCCCTCGCCATAGCGCGCTTTTGCGGCGGAGTGGGAGGCGCAATTCGCAGCCGCTCAGCGGCGCCCGCCCCATTTGCGCTGCACCTTGCCATAGCGGCCCTTGCGCGTCCCCGGCTTGCCCTCGGTCGCGTTGCCGATCACCGGCGCCCGGCTCTGCTCCGTCGCCAGCCCGAGCTCGCCCGCTTCCAGCCGCCGGATCTCGTCGCGCAGGCGGCCGGCTTCCTCGAATTCGAGGTCGGCCGCGGCCTTGCGCATGCGCTTCTCGATATCCTCGAGATAGGCGCGCAGATTGTGGCCGACGAGATGGGGCGCGTCCTCGTCGCCGGTCTCGACCATCACGCTGTCGCGGTTGGAGACGTCGGCGAGGATGTCGGCGATGTTGCGCTTGATCGTGGTCGGCGTGATACCGTGCTCGGCATTGTACGCCTCCTGCTTCTCGCGCCGCCGGTTGGTCTCGTTGAGCGCGCGCTCCATCGAGCCTGTCATCCGGTCGGCGTAGAGGATGACCTTGCCCTCGACGTTGCGCGCGGCGCGGCCAATCGTCTGGATCAGCGAAGTTTCGGAGCGGAGGAAACCCTCCTTGTCCGCATCGAGGATCGCGACCAGACCGCATTCGGGGATGTCGAGGCCCTCGCGCAGCAGGTTGATGCCGACGAGCACGTCGTAGACGCCGAGGCGCAGATCGCGGATCAGCTCGATCCGCTCCAGCGTCTCCACGTCGGAGTGCATGTAGCGCACGCGAAGGCCCGCCTCGTGGAGGAATTCGGTGAGGTCCTCGGCCATCCGCTTGGTCAGCGTCGTGACCAATGTGCGGTAGCCCTTGGCGGCGGTCGCCTTGGCCTCGACGATCAAATCGTCGACCTGGTCCTCGACGGGCTTGATCTCGACCGGGGGGTCGATCAGGCCGGTCGGGCGGATCACCTGCTCGACGAAGACGCCGCTGGTCTGGTCGAGCTCCCACGGGCCGGGCGTGGCCGAGACGGCGACCGTCTGCGGCCGCATCACGTCCCATTCGTTGAAGCGCAGCGGGCGGTTGTCGATGCACGACGGCAGGCGGAAGCCATATTCGGCGAGCGTCAGCTTGCGGCGATGGTCGCCGCGCGCCATCGCGCCGATCTGCGGCACCGTCTGGTGACTCTCATCGACGAACAGCAGAGCGTTCTCGGGCAGATATTCGAACAAGGTCGGCGGCGGCTCGCCCGGCAGGCGCCCGGTGAGAAAGCGCGAATAATTCTCGATTCCCGCGCAACTGCCGGTGGCGGCGATCATCTCGAGGTCGAAATTGGTGCGCTGCTCGAGCCGCTGCGCCTCCAGCAGCCGGCCTTCCGCCTCCAATTCCTTGAGCCGCTCGGTCAGCTCGAAGCGGATCGCCTCCATCGCCTGCTTCAGCGTCGGGCCGGGCGTGACGTAGTGCGAGTTCGCATAGACGCGGACATAGTCCAGCGCCGCCACCTTCTTGCCGGTCAGCGGATCGAACTCGACGATCTCCTCGATCTCGTCGCCGAAGAAGGCGATCCGCCAGGCGCTGTCCTCGTAGTGCGAGGGGAAAATCTCCAGATTGTCGCCGCGGACGCGGAAATTGCCGCGGGCAAAGGCCTGGTCGTTGCGCTTGTACTGGAGCGCGACGAGCTTTCGGACGATCTCGCGCTGGTCGACGGTCTGGCCCTTCTTCAGGTCGAAGATCATCGCCGAATAGGTCTCGACCGAGCCGATGCCGTAGATGCAGGAGACCGAGGCGACGATGATCACGTCGTCGCGCTCGAGCAGCGAGCGCGTCGCCGAATGCCGCATGCGGTCGATCGCCTCGTTCACCGAGCTTTCCTTCTCGATGTACGTGTCGGAGCGCGGCACATAGGCCTCGGGCTGGTAGTAATCGTAATAGGAGACGAAGAACTCCACCGCATTGTCGGGAAAGAAGCTCTTGAACTCCCCGTAGAGCTGGGCCGCCAGGATCTTGTTGGGGGCGAGCACCAGAGCGGGCCGCTGCAGTGTCTCGATCACCTGCGCGGCGGTGTAGGTCTTGCCCGAGCCGGTGACGCCGAGCAGCACCTGGGTCTTTTCGCCCTCGCGGATCTGCTCGACCAGCTCGGCGATCGCCTGCGGCTGATCGCCCGCCGGCTGGTAATCCGAGACGAGCCTGAACGCCTTGCCGCCTTCGGCCTTGTCCGGGCGCTCGGGGCGGTGGGGCACGAAGGCCTGGCCGGTTTCGGGCTCTTCGAGGCTGGTGCGGATGGTGATCGCCATGCCGCAGCGATATGGTCGCGCCGGCTCCACTCCGCAACTTCGATTGCCTCCGCGGCGCGATTGCGACACACTTGGGCCGAGGTGGCGACTCCCCGGGCCACCCGAACAGGGGAACGATCCATGAAAAAGCTTGCCCTCTTCGCTCCGACGCTCGTGCTCTGCGCCGCCTGCTCGGGCAGTGCCGTCTCGCTCCAGCCCGGCCAATGGGAGACGACCATCCAGTTCAGCTCGATCGAGGTCCCGGGCGCGCCCGAGGCGATGGTCGCGCCGATGCGGGCAATGATGAGCCAGCCGCAGACCAGCTCCGCCTGCATGACGCCCGAGGAAGCAGCCCATCCCGGCAACCGGATGATGAACCCCAACGGCGACAATACGGGCTGCACGATGAGCGAGAACACCTTCGCCGGCGGCACGATCCGGATTCACGCGACCTGCCAGACGGCGCGCGGAACGATGAGCATGAACATGGACGGCAGCTATACCGCCACGACGATGCAGGCGCGGATCAACCAGGAGATGCACGCGCCGCCGAACACCCCGGGCCCGCAGACCGTGCGCCTCACCGGCAATCTCAGCGGGCGACGCACGGGCGACTGCACATCCGCTCCTGCGGCCGCCGGCAACAGCACGGGCTGAGAGACGCCGCTTCAAATCCTCGCCGGCGCCCGCTAGGATGCCCCAAATAATGGGGGAGACGGGGGATGCGTGCACTGGCAGTGATTCCGTTCATCATCCTCGCCGCTTCGTGCGGCGAGACACCGGCGGAGAACAAGGCGCAGCCGGCCGCGGCCCTGCCGCCGGCCGGGCAGTGGGAACTGACTTCCGAGGTCACCAGCCTGGCCAAGGTCGACACCGAGGCTCCGCGGCTCAACACACCGGTGGGCACGAGAGCCACGAACAGCGTCTGCGCCGCCGAAGGGCACCAGCTGCCGAGCGCCTTTTTCGCGGGCGAAGGCTATCGCTGTACCTACGGCACTTATTATGCCCGCAACGGCCGCCTGAACGTGACGATGAGCTGCCGCCGCGACGGGCTGGCCGGTGACATCACCATGGCCGCCGAAGGCACCTATCAGGGCGACACCGCCGAATTCCGCCGCAACCTGCGCACCAACCTCACCACCGAGGGCGATTCCGTGATCGACGCGCGAGTGACGGCCCGCCGGACCGGCGACTGCACGCCGCAGGCGGCCGGAGCGGAAGGGCAGAACGCGCAATGATCGGCTATGTGACGCTCGGCAGCAACGACCTCGAAAAGGCACGCGCTTATTACGACGCCTTGTTCGGGTCGATCGGGGCCGGCAGGCTGATGGAATTCGGCGAGAATTTCACCATGTACGGCACCGCCTGGGGGCGCCCGGCGGTGGCCATCACCAAGCCCTTCAACGGCGAGGCGGCCACTCCGGGCAACGGCAATATGACGGCACTCGTGCTCGACACGCGCGAGAAGGTCGACGCCCTCTACGCCAGGGCGATCGAACTCGGCGGCAGCGACGAAGGGCCGCCGGGCCTGAGGGGCGAGGAAGGCGATCAGGCCTTCTACGGCGCCTATTTCCGCGACCCGGAGGGGAACAAGCTGTGCGCCTTCAGGATTGGACCTGCCTGAGCAACAAAGGCTAGTCCTCGATGAAAGTGCGGGTGATCGTCAATCGGCACGGCGGCACCCTGAAAGCCGGCGGCGAAGATCAGGAAGACCAGATCGAAGCGGCCTTCGAGAAGGCCGGAGTCGACGCCGACGTGCGGATGACCGAGCCGGACGATATCTTCGACGCGCTGAGCGAGGGCGCGCGGGCTCCGGGCCTGGATGCGCTGGTCGCCGGGGGCGGCGACGGCACTTTGAGCTGCGCTGCGGGCCACCTTGCCGATAGCGGACGGCCGCTCGGCATCCTGCCTTTGGGCACACTCAACCATCTCGCGCGCGATGCGGGGATTCCGGCCGGGCTCGACGAGGCCGCGGCCGTGATCGCCGCGGGGCATGTCCAGGCGATCGACCTTGCCGAGGTGAATGGCCGCGTCTTCGTCAACAACAGCTCGGTCGGCCTCTATCCGGACATGGTGCGGCTGCGCGAGGTGGAGCAGGGCCGGCTCGGGCGATCCAAGCGCATGGCGATGCTTTCGGCCAGCCTCGATACGCTGCGCTCCTTTCGCCGGCTGCGCCTCTGGGTCAGCGCCGAGGGGCTGGACGAGCCGGTGCGCACGCCTTTGCTGTTCGTCGGCAACAACCGCTACCAAGTGAACCTGTTCTCTCTGGGCCAGCGCGAGGCGCTCGACCGGGGCGAGCTGTGCCTCTACGCGATCCGCGCCCGCGGCCGAGCCCATCTGTTCTGGGCCGGAATCCGCGGAATCTTCGGAAAACTCGACCAGCAGCGCGATTTCGTCACCGCTTATGTGAAGGAGGCGGAAGTTTCCTCCAGCCGCGAGACGCTGACCATTGCCGTGGACGGCGAGACGGTGCGGATGGAGCTGCCGCTGCGCTACCGGATCCGGCCGAAGGCGCTGAAGCTCATCGTTCCGGCACCCGAAAGCTCCGCCCCGGCTCGGTCGTGACGAAACGGCCCGGGGCGGCATGGCGGGCGCGATTCAATTCGGCGATTTCGCGCGGCGGATCGTTCGGCCCCTCGAAGCTCAGCTGGAACGTGCCCCAATGGACGCCAAGCGCACGCACCGGATTCAGCATCTCGAAGACGCGGTATGCCTCCTGCGGGTTGATGTGGCTCTCCCGCATCATCTCACGCGGGCGGTACGCCCCGACCGGGAGGATGGCGAGGCGATAGGGGCCGCGCCGCGCCGCCGCGCGCGCCCAGGCGCCCGTGCCCCAGCCCGTGTCGCCGGCGAAGAAGATGGTCCCGGACGGGGTGTAGATGGTGAAGGCCGACCAGAGCGCGCCGCCTTTGGTGGCGATCGCGTGTTCCTCGAGAAGCTCGTCGAGGGCGGCCGTCACGTCGAAATCCAGGTGTTCGCGGATCGTTATGGCCGCGCCGTCCATCTCGGCGAGCGCGACT
>DASQJU010000227.1:0-6245 GCA_035630915.1 Allosphingosinicella sp. | reverse complement strand
CGCATTAAGCATGTCGGGAACATTTGGGGCACATTTGAGATGGCGGCAGCAACCGCAGGAAGCGATCGGCCGGGCCGGATGGCGCAGTGGCGCGACGGCACCGCGCGGCTGATCCGCCGCTCCCGGAGCTTCTTTGGCGGGATCGCCATATCCCTCGCCTCGCTCGCGGCGGCGATCGCGCTCGTCACTTACCATCCGACCGACCCGTCGTTGAACACCGACGCGGCCGGCCCGGTGCAGAACTGGATGGGTGCGATCGGCGCCTGGACATCGGACCTGATGCTCGTGCTGCTCGGGCCGCCGGCGGCCCTGCTGCTGCCGGTCATCCTGGTCATTGGCCTCAGGCTGACGCGCGGCGCCGATGCCGGCCGCTGGCTGCGCGCGCTGATTGTGACGACGCTCGGAATCGCACTGATCGGCGCCGGCGCAGGCCTGTTCGCGGGCGGGGCGGTCAACGGCCTTCCCGCGGGATGGGGTGGAGCGTTCGGGCTCGCCCTCGCCGGTCTGATCGACTGGGGTCTCGCCTTCCTCGGCGACAGCAGCATCGTCGGCCCGTTCCGGATCGCGATCATCGCAATCGCCGCCGCGTCGGGACTCGCGCTCTGCCTGGTCGGCCTCGGCCTCACCGCCGAGGAGCGCGCCTGGCTCGCCGCCCGCCGGCTGCCGCGCGACATGGACGCGGACGATGACGAGCCGATCGTCCCCGAGCGGCCCGCCCGCGCGCCGGTGGTTGCGCCGGCCCAGTCTCGCAGCCCGGTCATCGCCGACCGCACCCCCGAGGCGGTGCGCCGGCCGCTGCGCGAGCGCCAGCCGTCGCTCGCGCTCGGCGACAGCTACACCCTGCCCTCGGTCGACCTGCTCAATCCGCCGCCGCCCAGGACCAACATCGTGCTCGACAAGGCGGCGCTCGAGCGCAACGCCCGGCTACTCGAATCCGTGCTCGACGACTTCTCGGTGAAGGGGGAGATCGTCGAGGTCAGGCCCGGCCCGGTGGTGACGATGTACGAGCTCGAGCCCGCGAGCGGCATCAAGGCGAGCCGCGTGATCCAGCTCGCCGACGACATCGCCCGCAACATGTCCGCGCTGTCGGCCCGCGTCGCGACCATTCCGGGCCGCAGCGTGATCGGAATCGAGCTGCCCAACGCCAAGCGCGAATCGGTGGTGCTGTCGGAGCTGATCGGCAGCCCTGCCTTCGAGGACCAGGTCGCCTCGCTGCCGATCATCCTCGGCAAGAACATCGCCGGCGATCCGGTCGTCGCCGATCTCGCGCCGATGCCGCACCTGCTCGTCGCCGGCACCACCGGCTCGGGCAAGTCGGTCGGCCTCAACTGCATGATCCTCTCTCTGCTCTACCGGCTGACGCCGGAGCAGTGCAAACTGATCCTGATCGATCCCAAGATGCTGGAGCTCAGCGTCTACGACGACATTCCGCACCTCCTCGCCCCGGTCGTCACCGAGCCCGCCAAGGCGATCCGCGCGCTCAAATGGACCGTCGAGCAGATGGAGGAGCGCTACCGGATGATGGCCTCGGTCGGCGTGCGCCAGCTCTCTTCGTTCAACGCCAAGGTGCGCGAGGCGAAGATGAAGGGGCAACCCTTGGGTCGCAGAGTCCAAACTGGCTACGACCCCGAGACCGGCCAGCCGCGCTACGAGATGGAAGAGCTGGAATACGACGTTCTGCCGCAGGTCGTGGTGGTCGTCGACGAGCTGGCCGATCTGATGATGACCGCGGGCAAGGAGGTGGAGTTCCTGATCCAGCGCCTCGCCCAGAAGGCGCGCGCGGCCGGCATCCACCTGATCATGGCCACGCAGCGCCCCTCGGTCGATGTCATCACCGGCGTTATTAAGGCGAACCTTCCGACCCGCATCTCCTTCTCGGTCACCTCGAAGATCGACAGCCGCACGATCCTCGGCGAGCAGGGGGCTGAGCAACTGCTCGGCAAGGGCGACATGCTCTACATGCCCGGCGGCAAGCAGATCGCCCGGGTCCACGGCCCCTTCGTCTCCGACGAGGAGGTGCGCGCCGTCGCCGACTTCTGGCGCGCCCAGGGCCGGCCGGATTACGTCCAGGCGGTGACCGAGGAGCCCGAGGACGGCGGCTATATGTTCGAAGGCCAGCCGGTCGGCGAGGACGATGCCGAGACCCAGCTGTTCCGCCGCGCGATCCAGATCGTCGCCGAGAGCCAGAAAGCCTCGACCTCCTACCTCCAGCGCCAGCTGCGCGTCGGCTACAACAATGCCGCGCGGCTGATCGAGCGGATGGAGAAGGAGGGCGTGGTCAGCGCGCCCGATCATGTCGGCCGCCGCGAGGTGCTGGTCGATCCGGAAGGGCGCCCGCTGATCTAGCGACAGGGAACCCACGGGTTCACTGGACATTCAAGACCCCGGCGACATATCGCCTTCCCCTTCCGTTGGAGAAGTATCCCCATGACGCGATTTCGCGCCCTCGCTCTCGCAGCCGCCCTCGCCTCGCCGGCAGCCCTGATCGCGCAGGCCCCGACCGGCCTCGCCCAGGTGCAGGCGCATTTGCGGGCGGTCGATACGATGACGGCGAATTTCAGCCAGAGCGACCGGCAGGGCCGGACGCTGAGCGGCACGCTGACGATCCGCCGCCCGGGCCGGGTGCGCTTCGATTACGGACGGACCGCCAACATCCTGATCGTCGGCGACGGCCGCGCGCTCACGTTCATCGATTACGACGTCGGGCAGCGCCAGCGCTGGCCGATCAACGATTCGCCGCTCTCCGTCCTGCTCAACCCGAACCAGGATCTCGCCCGCTTCGCCCGCGTCGTTCAGAACGACGCGCAGGTGCTGATGATCGAGGCGCGCGACGCGCGGCGGCGCGAGTTCGGCACGATCACCATCGCCTTCGCCAAGGTCGCGAGCGCCCCGTCCGGCCTGATGCTGCAGGGATGGAATATGCGCGATGCGCAGAACCACCTGACCACCGTGCGGCTCTCGAATCAGCGCTTCAACGTACCGGTCGCCGACAGCGCCTTCACCTACCGCAACCCGACGCGGCGCGGCCCCCGCGGTTAATCTTCGTTCATCTGCGCGACAGGTCACCGGGCATAGAATCAGCCTGCAGTTGCCGGTGGCGGGGCGGGTTTTCCCCCTGTTGCTCGTGTCGTGGCCGTGCAATTGACCTCGCGTAGCAACGCTTGGTGGGCCTCCGCTCCACGCCCCCGGAGCGGGGGCCCTTCACGTCTTTGGCCCTGCTCCCGCATCGACAGCCAAACAACCTGCCGCTAAGCCCGCCGCCATGTCCTCCTCTCTCACGATCGCCTCTTGGAACATCAATTCGGTCCGCGCGCGCACCGAGATCGTCGAGAAGTTCCTGACCGAGGAAGCGCCGGACATCTTGTGCCTGCAGGAGACCAAGGTCCGCGATTCCGAGTTTCCGGAAGGGTTGTTCCGCCGGCTCGGCTACGGCCACATCATCATCTGCGGCCAGCCGATGCACCACGGCGTCGCCATCATCTCCAAATTGCCGATGCGCGAGGACGACCGGCAGGACTGGCAGGACAATGGCGAGGCGCGCCATGTCGGCGTGCGGCTCGATTGCGGCATCCGGCTCGAGAACGTCTACATTCCGGCAGGCGGCGACATCCCGGACCGCACGGTCAATCCCAAGTTCGGCCAGAAGCTCGACTTCATCGAGCGGATGACGCGCTGGTCGGAAAACGTGCGCTGCCCGACGATCGTCGTCGGCGATTTCAACGTCGCGCCGCTCGAATGCGACGTGTGGAGCCACAAGCAGCTGATCAACGTCGTCAGCCACACACCGATCGAGGTCGACGCGCTCACCGGCCTGCAGGCGTCGGGCGGCTGGATCGATCTCGGTCGCCACTTCCATCCCGCGCCGCAGCGGCTCCACACCTGGTGGAGCTACCGATCGCCCGACTGGACCAAGAACGACCGTGGCCGCCGGCTCGACCATATGTGGGCGACCGCGGATGTCGCGAAGCTCGCCTCGGCGCACAAGGTCTACGAGCCCTGCCGCAACTGGACGCGGCCGTCCGACCATGTGCCGCTGATGACGGAATTCGCTCTTTGAGCGCCGCGCGGGACGTCGCCCGCGCGATCGACGCCCTCCGGCGCGGCTGGCCGGTGGCGGTGGACGAAGTCTCGTTCCTCGCGATCGAGACGGCGGACGAGGACGGGCTCGCCGCCTTCGACGGCGACGGCGTCGCCGGCCTGCTCATCTCCGGCAACCGCGCGGCAACGCTGAAGCTCACCAACCAGAAGGAAGCGCTGCCGACCGAGCCCGTGCTGATCGTCCGCAGCCCGTGGATCGACCTCGACGTCGCCACCGCCATTGCCGATCCCGCGCTCGATCTCGCCAACCCGCTCAAGGGCCCGTTTCGGACAGCGCCGCTCTGCTCACCGCCAACCGCCGAGGCGGCGCTCCGCCTCGCCCGGCTCGCCGGCCTGCTTCCGGCCCTGTTCACGCGCCGCGGCGGCCCCGCCGAGATCCGCGTCGCCGCCGCTGACGTCATGACGTTCGGCTCGGGCGCGGACCTCAGAATCGTCTCTCGCGCGCGGCTCCCCAACCGATTCACCGATAAGGCCGAGATCGTCGCCTTCCGCGCGGACGGCGACACGGCGGAGCATGTCGCTCTGGTAATCGGCGATCCCACCGGCGAGCCGCCTTTGGTCCGCCTCCATTCCGAATGCCTTACCGGGGACGCGCTCGGCTCGCTCAAATGCGATTGCGGGCCGCAGCTGGCCGGTGCGCTCGAAGCGATCGCCGCATCGGGCTGGGGCATACTCCTCTATCTCCGCCAGGAAGGCCGCAGCATCGGCCTGGTCAACAAGCTCCGCGCCTATGCGCTTCAGGACCAGGGCTTCGACACGGTCGACGCGAACCTGCGCCTCGGCTTCGCCGACGACGAGCGCGACTTTTCGGTCGCGGCGCGTATGCTCGGAAGGCTCGGCCAGCCCCGCATCCGCCTGCTCACCAACAATCCGCGGAAGGTCGAGGCGCTGGGGCGGCTTGGAATCGCCGTCGCGGAGCGGGTGCCGCTGAAGGCCGGCGAGGGCGAGCATAATCGCGGCTATCTCGCCGCCAAGCGCGACCGCAGCGGGCACCAGCTTTAGCGCAACAGCGCCCAGACCTCTTCGAAATCGCGCGCGATCGTCGTCACGCCAAGGGTGCGCAGTCGCTCCTCGTGACCTTCGAGGCAGTGGCGGCCGGCGACAAGGCCGATGACCGTCGCCCCCGAGGCAAGCGCGCCTTCCACGCCGACCGGCGAATCCTCGATGATCGCGATCCGTCCGATCGGAACGCCAAGCGCGGTCGCCGCGTGGAGATAGAGATCGGGCGCCGGCTTGCCGCGTTCGACATGCTCCCGGCCCGAGAAGATCTTGTCACCGAACGCGCCTTCGAGGCCGAGATGGGAGAGATGGCTCTCGATCCAATGGGTCGAACTCGAGGAGCAGATCGCCTTGGGCAGATCGGCGGGAAGGCCTCGGATGAAGGCGACGGCGCCGCGCACCTCCTCCAGCCCCTCGGCAATGGCGCGGGCATCCTCCTCGGCGCGGGCGGCGTGGAAATCATCCGGCAGGTTGCCGCCGATCCAGCGCTCGATCGCGCCGAGGAAATCGCGCCCGGCCAGCCCCATGAACTCGCGCATCGATTCTTCGACGCTGGTCGGGTGGCCGCGGGCGGTCAAATAATCGGCAATCTGCTTGTTGCCCGCCCATTCGCTTTCGAGCAGCACCCCATCGAAGTCGAAGATCAGCGCATCGAATTTCACGCGGTGCGCTCGCCGAACAAGGCGGTGCCGATGCGGACATGGGTCGCTCCGCACATGATCGCAGTCTCGAAATCGGCCGACATGCCTATCGACAGGCCGTTGAGGTCATGGCGTCGCGCCAGCTTGGCGAGCAAGGCGAAATGGGGCGCCGCTTCGACCCCCTCGGGCGGGATCGCCATCAGGCCGGCGACTTGGAGTCTCTTTTCGCGCGCCGTCTCAATCAGGCCCGGGAGTTCCGTCACCGCGCAGCCGCCCTTCTGCGGCTCGTCGCCGATATTGACCTGGATGAAGCAATCCGGGCTGCGGCCAAGCTTGGCCGCCGCCTTCGCCAGCGCATCGATCAGCGACATGCGGTCGACCGAATGGATCGCGTCGAACAGGGCCACGGCGTCCTCGGCCTTGTTGGATTGAAGCTGACCGACGAGATGGAGGCGAAGAGCGGGATGGCGCTCGCGCAAGGCCGGCCACTTCGCCTGCGCCTCCTGC
>DASQJU010000226.1:0-4465 GCA_035630915.1 Allosphingosinicella sp. | reverse complement strand
CGCGGATCACCTTCGCCCATTTCTCTTCTTCGGCGCGAAGCTGCTGCGCGAACGCCTCGGGCGTGCTGCCGACCGGGTCGAGCCCCAGCGTTGCCAGCCGCTCCTTCAGTTCCGGCGCGCTGACGATCCGGACGATCTCCCCATTGAGCTGGTTAACGATCTCCTTCGGCGTACCAGCTGGAACGAGCGCTCCGACCCAGCCATCGCCGTCGAGGCCCGAGTAGCCCGCGGCCACAATAGTGGGAACATTCGGCATGCCGTAAATCGGCGACGATTTACGGCATGCCGGTGCTCGACGTGGAGAAGGCGAAGACGGTTCTGTTCGTGAAGCGGTCCATGGGGGGTGTCGGCTATGCCGGCGTGGACAACGAATTGTTCTACCGCGACAACACGATGATGCTCCTCGCCGACGCCAAGAAGATGGTCGAGGAGATCGTCAAATCCTTGGGCTAGTCCGGGGGACTAGCCTATTTGACAATCTCGTGAAGGCGCTGGGCTGGCCCGGCGACGGGGAAGAGGAGGGGGAAGATGCTGACCGTTGGCAAGATCGTCGGGGGCGGTTTCCGCCTGGTGAAGGAAAAGCCGGTCGCGGTCCTCGTCTGGAGCCTGTGCTACATGGCCTCCCTGGTGGGGTTCGGCCTTCTCATGAACCGCATGTTCGGGGCGATCACGCTGGCCGCGAAGGACGAGGCCGCCGCGATGGCGCAGATGTCCTCGATGACCGGGACGATCATGCTCGCCGAATTCGGGATGCTGATCCTGTTCGTCGTGCTGCTCACCGCGACCCAGCGCGCCGTGCTGCGCCCCGAGCAGAGCGGCTTCGCCTACATGCGGCTCGGCATGGACGAGCTCAAGATGTTCGCGCTTGCCTTCGTCCTGCTCGTCCTTCTCTATATCGGCCTGATCGTCGTCGGCCTCGTCGCCGCGATCATCATCGGCGCGATCGCCGTGACAGCGGGGCCGGAGGCCATGGTGGTGCCGATGATCGTCTTGGTCTGCGCGCTCTTCGTCGCGGCGGTCTGGTTCGAGGTGCGGGTGTCGCTGATGTTCCCGCTGACGCTGACGACCGGCAACATCGCGATCGGCGAGGGCTGGCGGCTTGCAAAGGGCCATTTCTGGACCTTGTTCGGCGGCTATTTTGTGATCGGCCTGATTCTTGCGGTGCTCTGGGTCGCGGTCATGGCGGCGACGATGGGCCCCTATCTCGCGGCGCTGTCGCGGGTCGGGAGCGACCCGCTTGCGGTTCAGCAGGCGATGCAGGCGCAATTCGCGCAATATGCCTCGTTCACCCCGCAATCGATCCTCTCTGCGGCGCTGATGGCGCTCGTCGGCGGGCTCGGCCTGGCGCTGATCGGCGGCGGCATCGCCACCGCGGCGCGCGAGCTGACGGTCGACCGCGACGGGATGGCGAAGACCTTCGCCTGAGGGCGGCCCGATCTGCATCCGTTCCGGACCGGATCGCGCGACAGAAAGCCCGATGCGGGATGACTAATGGCTTCAAGCTCCCGTTCCGCGGGCGGCTTCGCCGCTCCCGCATTGCGTTCCCGCCGGCTAAAGATTTGTCGAATTCCTTCAAGGAGAAAGGCGTCCCTTGAGGCCAATCCGATCCGGATCGGACCCGAAAATGGTTCAACCGCCACCGCCAGCCTGCATTGTCCGTTTCGGACGGGAAGGCGGGCGATCCGCGCCGGAGGATGGAGATGGCTGAAGACGGGCTGGCGGACGTGATCTACAGCAATGCGCCGCCCGTCTGCATCTTCGCCGACAGCGCGGCAGCCCTCGAGCGCATGCGGCGATCTGCCGAGCGCGCAGGTTGCCGGATCGCGAGCTGCGCCGCGCTGGGGGATAGCGCGCCGTTCGACTGCATCCCGGTTGCCGCAGCGCTGATCGAGATCGACGGATCGGCGCCAGAGGAAGCGCTGTTGCCGTTGCTCGACTGGGCGCAGCGCGAAGCCGCGCGCGGGGCACGGCAGATCGTGATTTCGGCGCCGGCCTCGCTCATCGACCTCGTCGCCGCGCGCACGCCGCACAGGCGCGTCGCCCACCTGTGCGAGGCGAGCGAGGCGGAGCGGATCGCGGCGATCGCGGCGGCGAGCGCGCAGCCGGCTGCGCGGCTGCACGACGTGCGCCGCGACGACGGCCCCGCGATCCTGCAGCAGCTGACCGA
The DNA here is from genome assembly GCA_035630915.1 of Allosphingosinicella sp. GTDB lineage: Bacteria > Pseudomonadota > Alphaproteobacteria > Sphingomonadales > Sphingomonadaceae > Allosphingosinicella. The sequence continues at coordinate 2,298 of DASQJU010000226.1, read as the reverse complement.
GGATGTCGGCCGGATCGCGGCGATCCTTTCCTCCCTGTCCGAGGAGGATACGGCCTCCCTCCTCGCCGCGAAGCCCCCATCGGCGCCGAAGGGCGAGGACGTCGCGCCCGACGCTCCCGCGGTGCGGGCGATCATCCGCGCACGGCGGATGCGCGAGCGCTTCTTCCTCGGCGAGATCTTCGCCGATCCGGCATGGGACATGCTGCTCGACCTGATGGCCGCGCGGATCGAGGGCAAAAGGGTCGCGGTCTCGAGCCTGTGCATCGCCGCCGCCGTCCCGGCGACGACTGCGCTTCGCTGGATCAAGATGCTGACCGACCGCGGCCTGTTCGTCCGCTCGGCCGACCCGCAGGACGGGCGGCGGGTCTATATCGAGCTTTCCGACGAGGCGGCGCAGGCGCTGGCGGCCTATCTGCGGGCCGTCGAGCGGATCGGCGTCTCGGTCATCTGAGGCCTTGCCCCGGCCGGAGGGCGATGCCACTTAGCCGCGCGAGGGCGCTTAGCTCAGTTGGTAGAGCGCTTCCTTTACACGGAAGATGTCGGCGGTTCGAGCCCGTCAGCGCCCACCATGCTCGCCTTGAGGGCTACAGCCCCCGGATCAGTTTGACCGCGACCGCCGCCCAGGGCGGATCGTCGAACACCTGCTGCTTGCCGCCGGCGCCGAGCGGCAGGATCTGGATGCGCGCGCCTTCGCGGCCGATCAGCCGGCCGAACACGTAGCGGCCGGCGGGGCGGGGCACGAGGACGTCGCGGTTGAGCGCTCCCGCGAAGGCCTCGGGGGCGAGGCGCATCAGCCAGATCTCGTCGCCCGTGCGATAATCGCCCACCCCGGAATTGACCGTCATCGCGACCAGGCCCGGAGCCGGTTGCGGCGGGATCACCACGCCGTCGCGACGCGGCGCATGGGCGCCGTCATGCTCGAGCGTGGCCGCCAGCGGGATGTCGTCGCGATCGGGCAGGGTGACGAGGTCCGATGCCTCCACGCCCAGCGCCTTGGCGATCCGGTTGAGCCATCCCACCGAGACCGTGCGCGTGCCGGTCTCGAGCCGGCCGATCGTCTGCGGCGTGGTCGGCGGTTCGCAGCGGTCGGCGACGTCCTGGAGCGTCATCTTGCGCGCCCGGCGCACTTCGCGAATGCGCGTGATCATCGCCTGTCTCCTAACCCGTATGGTTCAGCCTCTTTCCTACAACCATGTCTTCATGGCAAGGTAAATCCGACCGATTCGGAAGAATGCCTGGAGGTGGTGATGAAGCAGATGCTGGTGGAACACGCCCTGCCGGAGGAGCAGCCCGGGCGTGGCGGCCGCCGTGGCCCGGCGCGGAGCGTGACCGTCAACCTGGCGGAGTCGCCACTCGGATGGCTGCGGGCGCGCGCGATGATCAGCCCGCGGCAATTGGAGGCGGGCGAAAAGCTTCGGCGGGACTGGGAGCAGGCGGGCCTCGGCCCGAAGGTGACGATGGAGTGGGCGGCGCCCGCCCGCGACAAGGCCGCGCGGCGCGCCCCGCCGCCGCTCCACCCGACCGTCCGGCAGGCCGCGGCGCGCGGCGGGTCGACGCGGCGATGAAGGCGGTGGGGAGCGGGCTGACCGACCTGCTCTGGCGGCTGGTTTGCGCCGGGGAGGGCATCAGCGAGGTCGAAGCCAATCTCGGCTGGCCGCGCAGCAGCGCGCGCGTCGTGCTCGCCATCGCGCTCGACCGGCTGGCGGATCATTATCGGATAAAGTGATCGGCGCCGCCTAGCCGAACGTAAAATCTGCCGCGTGGATCTGGTTGAGCTTGACGCCCTCGAGGAGGATCGAATCGCTCGCGCCCCAAGTCACCAGAACGTCGCTGCCGATCTTGGTGAAGGTGAGGTCGCCGAAATCGTCGACGCCGGCGATCCCGGCGAAGTGGATCGTGTCCTTGTTATGCTCGAAGTCTGTGACGCGGTCGTCGCCGTCGCCCGGGCCGAAGCCGAACAGATCGTTGCCCTTGCCGCCGGTCAAAACGTCGTCGCCGCCGCCTCCCCACAATGTATCGTCGCCCTTGCCCCCGCTCAGGGTGTCGTTGCCGGCCGGATCTCCGAACGGCAGATCCGAGGAGTCGACATAAGTGACGATCGGACCCGAACCGCCGGTGCCGTGGTGATCGACGATTACCCGGCCGTCGCCGTAGAGCGTATCGGCGCCGTCGCCGCCGGAGAGCGTGTCGGCGCCGGAATCGCCGGCGAGCAGATTGTCGGCATTGTTGCCGGTCAGGAAGTCGTCGAACAGAGAGGCGGAGATGTTCTCGAAGCCGTTCAGGGTCATCGAGCCCTGC
>DASQJU010000225.1:0-3994 GCA_035630915.1 Allosphingosinicella sp. | reverse complement strand
AGGGATCGTCCGCCACTTCGTCGACGGGCGAGACGAGCAACCTGCCCGCCTCGGGAAGCATGTAGAAATCGCCCGCCAGGCTGTGGACGAAGGGCCAGGCTGCGGCATCCGCGCCTTCGGGCGGTTCGACGACGACGATCGTCCGGCGGCGCGGTGAGAGGGCGAGCGGCGCGACCCCGGCCAGGCCTGCGATATGGTCGCCCCAGGCGCCGGCGGCGTTGACGAGGATCGGCGCGGTGAAGACTTCGCCGCAATCGGTCTCCACCTCCCAACGCGGTGCGATGGCGGCGACGCGCCGTCCGGTCAGCACCTCGCCACCTGCGGCCCGGATCTCCTTTGCAAAATGCTGCAGGATCAGATCGGCATCGAGCTTGAGCCCGGTCGGATCGAGCAGGCCCGCGACGGCACTCGGGCGAAGCGGCGGCAACAGGCGCCGCATTTCCGCTCCGTCGACCCGGCGGATCGCATCGGTCACCTCCGCCATGGCCGTTTCTAGCCCGGCCAGCCGGTCCAGATTCTCCTCGTCGGCGAAATAGAGGGTGGGGAAGGGCTCGGCGAGGGGCGGGGTGAAGCAGGCGCGGCTGTGGGCGGTCAGCGCGCGCACCGGCGCCGTGCCGATGCCGTAATGGCTGAACGAGACGCTTCGGCCCGAGCTGTGGTAGCCGAGCGCTTCCTCGGCCTCGAGCACGACGACGCGGCCGTGGCGCGCGAGCCGGGCGCCGGCCGAAAGACCGGCGATCCCGCCGCCGATGATCAGAAAGTCCGCGCCCGTCACGCGGTCGCGCTAGCTGATCTGGAGCACTCGGTCACGAGCCGGGATATCGGGCGTGAACTCGTCGACGGGCCGGCCAAGCAAAGCGTCGACGATCCGGCGTGCGGCAAAGCCGTCGCCGTAGAGGTCCGAGGGCCGGCCGGGCTGCGCGGCGCGGTCGAGGATTTCCTCGGCGGCGCGGACGATGCGGTCCGGGTCGCTTCCGGCCAGGATCGCGGCGCCGGCGGAGAGGCCTTCCGGCCGCTCGGTCCCGTCGCGCAGGACGACGACCGGTTTGCCGAGCGTCGCGGCCTCTTCCTGGATGCCGCCCGAATCGGTCAGGATCAGATCGGCGCGGCGCATCAGCCGGACGAAATCGGGCAGAGTCTGCGGCGGCAGGTTGCGCAGGCCGCCCGCGACGCCGTCGAGCGCCGGGTTGGGATGGCGTGGAAAGAGGACCTCGATGTCCTCGCGCTGGTCGAGGCGCTTCAGCGCCGCGCAAATCGACGCGAAGGGCGTGCCGAAGCTTTCGCGGCGGTGGCAGGTGACGAGGATCGTCTTGCGGCGAGGCTCGGACGGCGTCTCCTCCTCGCCGAGCCGCGCGAGCACCAGCTTCAGCGCGTCGATCCCGGTATTGCCTGTGACGAACACCTCGCCCCTCAGCCGCTCGGTCATGAGATTGGCCTTTGCGGTCGGGGTCGGGGTGAAATGAAGGTCGCTTATCAGCGCAATCTTGCGCCGGTTGACCTCCTCCGGGAACGGCGCTGTCATGCAATAGGTGCGGAGGCCTGCTTCCACATGGGCGACCGGGATGCCGCGGTGAAAGGCGGCCCATGCCCCTACGAGCGCGCTCGACGTGTCGCCCTGGACGAGCACGCGATCCGGCTTCACCTCTTCGAGGACTGAGTCGATGCCGGAGAGCAAGCGCGCGACGAGAAGGTTAAGTCCCTGGCCAGGCTCCATTGCCCCAAGGTCGAAGTCGGGGACGATGGAGAAGTAATCAAGCACCTGATCGAGCAGTGCCCGATGCTGACCGGTGACGCAAACGACGGATTCAACAAAAAGCTCGAAATCGAGAGCCAGAAGGATCGGCGCCATCTTGACGGCTTCAGGCCGTGTACCGAAGATCGACAGCAATTTCATGCCGAACCCCCTCGGGGACTCAGCTAAGCACAATTTCTCCTAGTAAAAAAGAGAAAAGGCCTAATACCCACTTCTACCCGATCGCCGCGCGTCCGCGCGTCCGGCGAGATAGGCGCCGCAGCTGGCCCGGAGCGACGCGTTGTCGTCGGCGCTCAGCCCGTAGGCGCTGCTCAGCCGACCGACGAACTCGCCGGGATCGGCCTGCTCGCCCGCGGCGCGGCAGATGGTGGTGATCTGCGCCAGATCCAGCGGGTTGCCGCCCGACGCGCGGCGCGGCACGGGCCGGCGAACCGGTTGCGCCGAGCGTGCCGTCTGCCGCGGCTGCAGCGCTTCGGCGCGCGCCTGCACGTCTAGCGCACCGCGATCGATCTGGAGCTTGGACCCGGCCAGCAAGGCCGCCGTCATAAAGATAATCATCTCAAATCCCCCCGGGAAACGCTCCCGCGAACAGGGGGATTACGCGGCATATGGTAAAGAAGCCGTTAACTCTGTTTAACGCCCCCTTGGGAGGAGCTACCGTTGACGGACGAGGATTTGGCCGCGCATCTGGCCGAGGAAGCAGGCCGGTTGCTGCTCGAGCAGCGCGATAGCAGCCTGCTCGTGGGGGCGGCGCTTGGCCATGTCGCGGACAAGGTCGCCAACGCCTTCATCCTGACCGGTCTCGCCGAATGGCGGCCGGGGGATGCGGTGCTCTCGGAGGAGAGCGTGGACGACCGGCGGCGGCTTGAACGGTCGCGCGTCTGGATCATCGATCCGCTCGACGGCACGAGGGAATATTCGGAAGGCCGGAGCGACTGGGCGGTGCACGTCGCGCTCGCCATCGACGGGTCGCCGCGCATCGGCGCCGTGGCGATGCCGGCGATGGGAAAGCTCTATCGGTCGGACCGGGTCGCTTCGCCCCGTGAATGCCCCCGTGCCCGGCCGCTCATGCTCGTGAGCCGCACTCGGCCACCGGCAGAGGTCGAGGAGCTGGCCGCGGTGCTCGGCGCGGAGTTGGTGCCGATGGGCTCGGCAGGCGCGAAGGCGATGGCGGTCGTCTCGGGCGATGCCGATCTCTATTATCATGCGGGCGGACAGCACGAGTGGGACAATTGCGCGCCCGCGGCAGTCGCGCTTGGCGCCGGCCTCCACGCCAGCCGGCTCGACGGCTCACCGTTCGTCTATAACCAGGCTGACACTTCGATCCCGGATCTCGTCATCGCACGGCCGGAGCTGGCCGAAAAGGTGCTCGGCTTCTGCCGTCAGAGATAGGCGCGCAGGGCGAGCCAGGCGTCCCGTTTCTTCTCGAAGGAAAGGCTCGCATAGGCCGGACTGCTCGAAGGAAGGTCGATCAAAGCGACCGCGGTGACGCCGGCCAGTTGCTTGCGCCCGATCCGCGCCGACGTGCCGCCGTTGAAGCCGATCGCCTTGAGGCCCGGCAGGGTGGCCGCGAGGGCCGCCAGGTCGCTCGCCTCGTGCAGGCGGATATCGGCGTCGAGGCTGCCTTCGCGCGTTGCCGCGGCGACCGTGTCCCATAGTCCGACACCGGCATCGAGTAGCGCCTCCAACCGCGCTTGGTAGGGGAGGGGCACCAGGTCCCGCTCGATCGCCGCCCCAATCAGCCGCCAGAACTGGTTCTGCGGATGGGCATAGTAACGCTGCCGCGCAAGCGAGACGGAGCCGGGGAGGCTGCCGAGGACGAGGACGCGCGTGTCGGAGCGGGTGACGGGCGGGAAGCAATGGTGCATGGAGCCCACCTATGAAAATCGCGGGCGGTTGTCATTGCAGGGCGGTGCGGTTCGAAGCCGATGTGCCGGAGACGGTCACCGTGCTCGACTGCAATTGCTCGATCTGCGCGGCGACGGGGTTCCTCCATCTCATCGTACCGCACGAGGGCTTCCGGCTGCTTTCGGGCGACGCCGCGCTGACCAGCTACCGCTTCGGCACCGGCGCGGCGAACCATCTGTTCTGCTCGGTCTGCGGGATCAAGAGCTTCTACCAGCCGCGCTCGCATCCCGAAGCGTGGAGCATCAACCTCAACGCGCTCGACGACGCGTCGGGGCTGGCCGTCACCGTCGCGGCCTTCGACGGCCGCGATTGGGAGGCGGCGAAAGCCCGGCT
>DASQJU010000224.1:0-6169 GCA_035630915.1 Allosphingosinicella sp. | reverse complement strand
CGATCCGCGGATCCGTCCCGTTCTTGCGGCGCGCCATCAGGGGCGGCCCCTTTCCGCGACGCGCTCGGCTCGGGCGACGTCGCGATCGATGCGGAAGACGAGCCGCCGGACGACCGCGTCGATCACGAACAGGTCGTCGCGCATCATCCCGTTGACGATCGATTCCTGGCCGCGCTCGTCGATCGCGTAGACCGCCGGCAGCGAGCGGTCGCGCGGCCATTCGATATAGGTGTGAACGCCGTCATCGCTGATCCTGCTCGGGCGCAGGGCGCGCGCGCCGCTGAGTCGATAGCGGCCCTCGACCTCGCCGGCCGGATCGGCCTCGGCGGTGGCGTCGGCGCCGGGATAAGTGAAGCGAAGCACATATGGCCCCGCAGCCCCACCCGGACTCAGATCGAAGGTGTAGGTGCGCGCGCTGGTGATCACCGTGAGGTTGGTGGCAAGACTCTGGAGCGGCTTGATGAAGATGCGGTCGCCGCTGTGGTTCGGCGTGACCTGCCAGGCCCCGCTGTCGCCGACGGCCACGCTCTCGATCCGTTCGTCGGCGGCGAACTCGACCATCAGCTGGTAGCCAGCGGCGACCTGGATCGGGATCACCTGGTCTTCGTGAAACTCGACCGACTGGATGCGCGAATCCAGCATTGGCGGCGGCGGTTGCGGCGGCCCGAAGGCCGGCGCCTCCGGCTGAGGCACGGTCTGGGGCGGCGGACCGGCCTCCGGCTGGGACGGCTGCTCCGCCTGCGCGAGCAGGGCGATCAAGGCGAGGACGAAGGTCAGAGCTCGGGCTCCGGCTGGGGCGGCTGTCGCGGCTGCGCGGGTGTCTGGACCGTTACGGTCGGTCCGGGCACGACCTGGAGCTGCGGCACGACCGCGGGCGCTGCGGGCTGCTCCTGAGGCGGCAGCGCCTCGGGGTTGCGCTGGTAGCGCAGGACCTCGAACCCGAGCGGGTTGATGAACCGGTCCTCGATACGCATCGGCTCACCGGAATAGCGGTAACGGATCACCGCGACCCAGGCGCTGGGCGGGCCGAGCTGGCCGCCAATGTCGCGGCGGCGTGTCTCGAAGCGCACCATCGCGACGTCGCGCCCGACCGGGGACACACTCTTGATCCGCGTCTCGACCACCGTCGTCCGGGGATAGCGGGCGAGCGCGCTGTCAGGGTTCGAAATCTGCGCGCCCGAGACATATTCGGCGCGCGCCCGGCCGCTCGACCAGAGCGCCACCTTGCGGTAATTCTCCTGAAGCGCGTCGATGTCGAAGCTTTCGCGCGCGATCACATATTGGACGAGGAAGGACTGGGTCAGCGCCCGGTCCGGTGCGATCCGCTCGACATCGATCGGCTTCAACGCCTGCACGAAGCCGGTCTGGCGGTCGACCAGCAAGGTATAGGGCTCGACCGTCTTCAGCGGCATCAGCATGATCAAGGCGAACGCTTCAAGCACGGCGATCAGGGCCGCGCCGAAGGCGACTCGCCAGGCGGTGCGGCGCGAGACCTGCAGCGCGTCGACCCGGTCGTGGGCCCAGCTGTCCGCCTCGACATAATAAGCGTTCAGCGCTTCGCGTGTCTGCTTCTTCATCGGACGATGTCCCGTCTGCCCGCTCTGGCCGAGACGCGGGTCGTGGTGCGGCGCCGGAAGCTCTGGCCGAGCGGCGTCGCGGCCGGCGTGGCGAGATCCTGCGGCCTACCTCGCGGATGGATGCGCCGTCCCGGCTCGCCGGGGCCTCCGGGGGCGGCGAAGGCCGCGGCCGGCGTGCCCGCCTCCCGGCGCTGGGCGGCGTTGACTGCGTCGACGATGGCGGCGGCGCGCGCGCGGCCTTCCGCCTGATACTCGCGGGCGCCCTGCGACAGGCCGGCGATCTGCGGCTGTAGCGCCTTGAGCTCGCCGAGCACCTGGGTCGGAACCAGCCGCCAGAAGGCAGCCATGCGGAAGCCCATGGCGACGCGCGCAGCCCCATAGAGCACGCCGATCAGCACGACCGCGATGAGCAGGGTGGCGACGAACAATTCGGCGGCCGCGCCCGGGATCGGCATTTGGGCATAGCGCCTCGCAAGCAGTTCGGCGAGCCAGGGTTCGAGCAAGGCCAGCTCGACTCCTAGCACCACGGCGAGCCCGGCCGCGCCGAGCGCCGCTCCCGCCAAGACCCTCAGCCAACCCTCGAACAGACCGCGAGTCCCGTCGAACAGCACGAAGGCGATGAAGAAGGGACCGAGCGCGAGCAGCAGGCCTGCGAGCAGCCGGACCAGCGCCAGCGATCCGAGGGCGCCCGTCAGATAGGCGATCCGCGACCAGCCGAGCGCCCAGCTGTCGAAGCCCGGGAACATCTCCGGAGTCGCGCCTGGCGTGGTGGTCGGCAGGCCGCCGGGGCGCCCGGGCTGGGCCGCCGGCGCGGTCATGCGCCCGGTGCCCTCGATCGCGAGCAATTCGAACATGCGGTCGGCATTCGCCAGCCGGTCGACCAAGCCGCCGGCCGAGCCCGGCAGGGCAGCTGGGCGGCCGACATCTCCCGCCAATTCGGCGGGGCCATGCATCGCCACGTCGTAGATCAGGGTCCGATAGGCGCTCCAGCTTGTCGCCAGCGCCAGGACGATGCCGATCTTGACCAGCGCCAGCACACCGTCGCGAACAGTCGGCGTCTGGCCGAACAGCATGCGGTAGCCGATCAAAGCGACGAACAGCGTCAGAAGTCCCGTCAGCATAAGCGACAGGGTCGATCCCGGCGACGACAGAGCCTGGTAACCCCCCGCGCCGATCGCCTGCGCCTGGCAGTCGACGAAATCGAGGATGCGCCGGACGAAGGCGGCGCCCGACGGCGCGGCGGGGCAGATCGCGATCATGCCCGCTCCATCAGCCGCGGGATCCACAGCTCCGGATCGTCGCCGGTCTCCGCGCGGATCTCGTCGAGCAGGCGGACGGTCCGCTCGCGCCCGGACAGGATGGTGAGGATGCGGTCCTCGCCGGTCAGGTTGAGCCGGGCGACGACGCTTTCGGCGCCATGCTTGATCAGGAAGCAATGGGCGCTGTCCGGCAGCGAGCGGACCAGATCGAACTCGTGCGGGGTGAGGCCGAAACCCTCCATATAGTCGGCCGCGCGGGCCTTGGGATTGGCCATGAAGATCTGGGTCGCCGCCTGCTCGATGATCGCGCTGGCGATGCGGCTCTCGAGCGCGTCCTGAGCGCTCTGCGTGGCGAAGGCGACGATCCCGTTGCGCTTGCGGATCGTCTTTTCCCAATCCTTGATCCGGCGCACGAAGACGTCATCGTCGAGCGCCTTCCAGCCTTCGTCGACGACGATGATTGCGGCCGTGCCGTCGAGCCGCTCCTCGACCCGGTGGAACAGGTACATCATCGCCGGCGTGCGCATTGCCGGATCGTCGAGGATCGAGGTGATGTCGAAGCCGACCGCTTCGGCCGAGAGGTCGATCCGGTCGTGCTCGTTGTCGAACAGCCAGGCGCGCTCGCCGTCGCCCCACCAGGGCCTCAGGCGCGACCAGAGGTCTCCCGAATGGGGCCGCGCGGCGCCGCGGAACAGCTCAACCAAATGGCACAGTCGCCGATGCTCGACCGGCTGCTGGAAATTGGCGTCGACCGCGTCCTTGATCCGCGCCACCTCGTCGATGTCCGCGCCGCCCGCGAGCAAGGCGATCCAGTCGATCAGGAACTGGCGGTTGACCGGAACGTCGTCGAGCTGCAGCGGGTTAAGGCCCGCTGGAACCCCGGGCCGCAGCAGATCGTAGCGCCCGCCGATCGCGCGGATGAACAATTCGGCGCCGCGATCCTTGTCGAAGAAGGTGATGCGGGGGCGGAACTTGCGCGCCTGGGCGAGCAGGAAGTTGAGCACCACGGTCTTGCCCGAGCCCGACGGCCCGATCACCGTGAAATTGCCCAAATCCCCCTGGTGGAAGTTGAAATAATAGGGGCCGGCGGCGGTCGTCTCGAGCAGCGTGACCGCCTCGCCCCATAAATTGCCGTCGGCCTGGCCGAGCGGGAAGTTGTGGCCGCTGGCGAGCCCCGCGAAATTGCCGGTCGAGACCAGTCCGCGCCGGGCGATATATTTGAAATTACCGGGAAACTGGGCCCAGAAGGCCGGCTCCAGCGCGATCTCCTCGCGCACCGTGTTGATGCCGAGATCGGCGAGCGCCGCCTGCGCCTCGGCGACGCCGTCATCGACCTCGGCCGGCGTGTCGCCGCGGATGGCGATCGTCATGTGATGCTCGCCGAAGCCCGCTCGGCCGGCGGCGACCTCGTCCTTGGCGCTGGAAAGGTCAGCGCGCAGGCTGACGGCCTCATCCTCCGCCGAGCGCATCCGCCTGAGCGCGAGGTTCATCCGCCCCAGCGCCGCCTGCCGCTCGACGAAGCCGAAGCTTTGCGAGACGGTCAGCTCGAAGGGCAGGCGCAGCAGCTCGTCGAGCATGCCGGGCGCGGTCTGCCCGGGATAATCCTTGATCGAAACGAGGCCGGCGAAGCTTCGCTCCAGATTGGCGCAGGGGCCGAGCTCGACCGTTTCCTGGCCGAAGCTGATTCGGCGATAGGGGAGGTAGGCCCCGAGGTCCTGCATCGGCATCAGCACCGGGCGCATCTCGCCATTGTAGAGGGTCGAGAGGAATTCGAGCGGCTCGGAGCAGAAGCCCTGCGGCGTCTCGTAGACGCCGAGCAGGCGCGGCGCATAGCTGCCGAGCGCGGCGATCAGGGCGTCGCGGGCGACATCGAGCTGGCGCACCTCGTAGGTCGCCCCGGCCTCGGCCTCGGGCGCCGGACGGCCGAACAGCCCGCCGAGCCGGTCGAACGTGCCGACCCGGCCCTGAAGCGGCCGGCGAATCAGCGTCAGAAACAGATCGTTGATGTAGAGCCGCTTGGTCGCGAGCCGCGCCCGCCACATCGCGTCCAGCTCGCGCGAGAAGGGATCGGGATGGTCGGCGGAAAGCTCGGCGCCGATCCGGCGGCGGACGATGTGGTGGTAGAGGGCGAAGCGCGAGGAGCCGATCGCCTGCAGCATCGCGTCGCGCAGCCGCTTGCGGTAGTTGATCTCCTCGCTGTCGGCGGTCTCGAACAGCAGGCCGCGCAGATGGATTATCTGCATCAGCATGCCGTCGCGCGTCTCGATCGTGTGATCGTCGACGTGGCGTGCATAGGGGAGGTGGTGCCCCGCCGGCCGCTCGCGCGCGACGATCCGCGCTTCTCGGGTCAGGGCCGGTAGGAGTTGCATCGCCAGATCGCGTAATTCTTGATGCGCGGGCAGCGCGACACCCTGGTCAGCCAGAGATCGAAGAAGCGCGGCTCACGCACGCAGAGCACCGCGCCGATCGCGTGGATGACGATGGCCGCGAGCAGCACCCAGGCGGAGCGGAAGACGAGGAACAGCTCGGTGGCGATCACCGCGTTGGCGATGAAGAAGCTGTAGGTCACGCCGGCGAACATCTGCGGCCGCGTCAGAGCGACGAAACAGGTGTCCCGCTCGAGCCCGATCATGGCTCAGTTCCCGATTGCGGCCGTGGACTGGATGCCGGCGACGATGCTCGCTGCGCCGAACAGGATGAAGCAGCCGAGGATCACGGTTGCCCCGTACCGCCAGTTGATCCGCCCGGTGAGCATCAGGAAGCCGACCGAGGCCACCGCGATGACCGCGACCACCGTGGCGATCGTCCCGAGCAGAGTCCCCTCGAGCCAGCGCACCGCCGCGACCAGCACGCCGGAGCCCTGCGGATCGGCAAGCGAGCCCGCGATCGCCGCGCCGGACCATGAGGCACCCACCAGACCGGCGAGGGTCAGCCCCACACCTACACGCCTGCCGGACGCCCGTTTATCACGCCAAAACATGTCGATTCGCCTCCCGGCGCAATACTGCGCTCTTCCGCCTTGCTTGCCAATAGTTTGCGAGACGGCTTTGTCCCGTCATGGACAATAGAAGCGGCGGCGCCAATCGGGCTATTTCCGGGGTTGCGGTGCGCGGTGCGAATGCCGGCGAACAAACGGGGCTGGCCCGCCCCGCCACCCTTTGCTAAGGCGCCGCCTCCAGGCGAATGCACCCATAGCTCAGCTGGATAGAGCGCTGCCCTCCGAAGGCAGAGGCCACAGGTTCGAATCCTGTCGGGTGCGCCAATATTTCAATTACTTAGTTGCCAGTCGAGTGGCAGGTCCAATAAATCGGCATGGATTGCTGCGGATCTGCC
>DASQJU010000223.1:0-4658 GCA_035630915.1 Allosphingosinicella sp. | reverse complement strand
TGCTCGCCGGCGTACCCCGCCACGTCGGCGGCTTCCGTCGAGAACGGGAGACTCAGTGACGCCGCGAAATGGTCGCGGCAAGGTCGCTGATCAGTCGCCACCGAGGCCGCAAACAGCCGCGTGAGCCAGAAGTCGTCGGTGACGCGTCCTTCCGGCGTGAAATCCATGGCCTCACTGCAGCGTCGGAACCGGATCAATGCCTCGGCGATGTTCGCCGCGACGTTTGAGCGCAACGACGTCGAGTCCGAATAGCCCGCCATCGCGCGCTGCAGCAGGCGCGTCGAATATCCGGGGTTGGCCGGAAGGTCTTGCGCCAGCGCGGGCGACGTCATGACGCCAGCCAGCGCTGCAAGAAATCCAAGAGTGAGCGCGAGCCGGGTAAGCGGCCCGCGCCGCACTAGGCGCCAGCCGCCGCCGGGCCGCCGATGCCGCCCTTCGGCCGCCGGGTCTTCGGGATCGAGGCGCCGCCGGTCGGAAGCGAAGGCTGCGCGGCGTCGCCGCCGCGGTCGATCGGCTCGCCCGCAAGCACCTTGGTTATCTCGTCGCCCGAGAGCGTCTCGAACTCGAGCAGCGACTTGGCCAGCGTGTGGAGCTGGTCGACATGCTCGGTCAGCAGATGCTTGGCGCGGCTATAGCCTTCCTCGACGATGCGGCGGATCTCCTTGTCGATCGCCTGCGCCGTCTCGTTCGACATGTTGCGCTGCCGGTTGACCGAATAGCCGAGGAACACCTCCTCGTCGGCGTCGGCGTACTGGAGCGGCCCCATTTCGTCGGACATGCCCCAGCGGGTAACCATGTCGCGCGCGAGGCCCGTCGCATATTGGATGTCGGACGAGGCGCCCGAGGACACCTTGTCGTAGCCGAAGATCACCTCCTCGGCGACTCGCCCGCCCATCGCGACGGCGAGGTTCGCGTACATCTTGTCGCGGTGATAGGAATAATTGTCGCGCTCCGGCAGGCGCATGACCATGCCCAAAGCGCGGCCGCGCGGGATGATCGTCGCCTTGTGGATCGGATCGGACGCGGCCTCGTGGATGGCGACGATCGCGTGGCCCGCCTCGTGATAGGCGGTCATCTTCTTCTCGTCCTCGGTCATGACCATCGAGCGGCGCTCGGTGCCCATCATCACTTTGTCCTTGGCGAGCTCGAACTCGTTCATCGCGACCAGGCGCTTGCCCATCCGCGCGGCGAGCAGGGCCGCCTCGTTGACCAGGTTGGCGAGGTCGGCGCCGGAGAAGCCCGGCGTGCCGCGGGCGATGGTGCGCGCGTTGACGTCGGGGGCCAGCGGCACCTTCTTCATGTGGACGAGCAGGATCTTCTCGCGCCCGTCGATGTCCGGGCGCGGCACCACGACCTGGCGGTCGAAGCGGCCCGGGCGCAGCAGCGCCGGATCGAGCACGTCGGGCCGGTTGGTCGCGGCGATGATGATGATGCCTTCATTGGCCTCGAAGCCGTCCATCTCGACCAGCAGCTGGTTCAGAGTCTGCTCGCGCTCGTCATTGCCGTTGCCGAGGCCGGCGCCGCGATGGCGGCCGACCGCGTCGATCTCGTCGATGAAGACGATGCAGGGCGCGTTCTTCTTGGCCTGCTCGAACATGTCGCGCACGCGGCTGGCGCCGACGCCGACGAACATCTCGACGAAGTCCGAGCCCGAAATGGTAAAGAAGGGCACGTTCGCCTCGCCGGCGATGGCGCGGGCGAGCAACGTCTTGCCGGTGCCGGGCGAGCCGACCAGCAGGGCGCCCTTGGGGATCTTGCCGCCGAGCCTTGCGAACTTGGTCGGGTCCTTGAGGAACTCGACGATCTCCTGCAGCTCCTCGCGCGCCTCGTCGATGCCGGCGACGTCGTCGAAGGTGACCCGACCGTGCTTCTCGGTCAGCAATTTCGCCTTGGAGCGGCCGAAGCCCATCGCGCCGGAGCCCGCATTCTTCTGCATCTGGCGCATCACGAAGAAGGCGATGCCGAGGATGAGGAGGAAGGGCAGCGACTGGTAGACGAGCAGCATCCACAGCGAGGTGGTGGGCTCGGGCTGGTAGGAGAAGGGAACGCCGCGCTCGCGCAGGCGCTGGTCGCGCGCCGCATCGGAGGGCGGGCCGTTGGTCTGGAAGGTGCGGTTGTCGTTGAGCCGGCCGGTGATCGATTCCTTGCCGATCACCACCTGCTTGACCGCGCCCTCCTCGACCTTGTTGAGGAACTCGGAATAGGGAATGGCATCGCGCGCCGCGGTCGTGCCGCCGCCGATGATCTGGACGACCAGCACCAGCGCCAGGATGATCCCGGCCCAGATGAGCAGGCTCTTCATCCAATTGTTGCCCGAAGGCTCCTTGTCGCCGCCGGACCGGTTGTCGTCGCTCATCGAAATTCCCTTCCAGCGCCTAAAATAGGATTTCAGGCGCGAAGCGCAATGTAGCAAGGCGCGGTGAACGAGCGCTTACGGCGAAATGCACGCGCGCCTGCCCGTTCATCGATGGATGCGGCGCCGCGTGCGCGGCCGCGAATGGTCCGAATGTTCCCACTCACCATGGGGAAGAAAAACCCGATCCTTGCGCCAAAACGATCTGGCGCGTTTTCGTGTGACCTTCAGAAGACGGGCGGACGCAAGCCGGGGATCGCTGAAGTCTCGAATACGCGTGAGAGGCCATCGGCAACGCTCCATGCCCATCGGACAGAGCGAATCATTTATCGCATGGACGAGGCTGTAGGAAAGCAAAAAGTTCTATTTTTGTTCGAACGCCTTGCGCTGGACCAGGCCGGAGAGAATCGGGAGCGCGGCGCACGCTCCTAGGCGGCGAAAGCAAAGGCGGCTAGGCCGGAGCGATGGACCTCCAGCCGATCTCCTATCAGGCGAACGGCCGCGCCTATACCGGCTTCCTCGCCGACGGCTCCGGCGGCGCTTTGGCGCCCGGCATGCTCCTCCTCCACGAAGGGGGCGGGCTTACCGACCATGTGAAGGCGCGGGCGGCGCGGATCGCCCGGGAGATCGGGGCGGTCGCCTTTACGATGGATTTGTTCGGGGCGGACGTGGCCCTGCCCGAGCCGGGGCGGCCCGAGACGCTGGCCGCGGCGCAGGCGGTGGTGCGGGCCTTGCGCGAGGACGTTGCCGAGCTGAGGGCGCGATGCGCCGCGGCGCTGGCCGTGCTCCAGCGCCACCCCCAGGTCGATCCGGCGCGGCTTGCGGCCTTGGGCTTCTGCTTCGGCGGCGCGGCGGCGATCGAGCTAGCGCGCGCCGGCGCGCCCCTGGCCGCGGTGGCGGGGTTTCATGCGGGGATCATCCCCGGCAGCGCCGAAGACGATGCGCGGATCCGGGCCAAAGTCCTGCTCTGTCATGGCGAGGACGACCCCGTGGTGCCGGCCACGCAGATCCGGGCCTTCGCCAACGGCCTGGATGCGGCCGGCGTCGAGTGCCGGCTCCACCTCTATGGCGGAGTCGGCCACAGCTTCACCAACCCGGAGATCGACGCCTGGGGCCTTCCCGGCTTCGCCTATGACGCGGATGCCGACGCGCGCGCCTGGGCGGCGCTGAGGCAGCTTCTGGACGAGGCGTTCTAGCTCTTCTTCTTCGCGCCGCCGCTCTTCTTCGCTCCGGCGGATCCCCGGCGCGAGCGAACGAGCGGGATCGCCGCGGCTGCTGCAACGCCCGCGGCAACCGCGGCGCCGGCGGCGATCGCGGTCTTCGGGTTGTCGCGGACGAGGTCGGTCGCGCGCTGGATGAGGGTCTGGCCCTCTTCCTGCTCGGGCTCGGCCGCGGGGCCGGCGTGGGGCATGGCGCTCGAGGGAATGCTGGACATGGGGACGCTCCGTGTGAGGAAAAGGGATCGGGGCAAAGAACGATGCTTCGCCTCGGCCGGTTCCCGACGCGCGGAAACCTTGCCATCCGACCCATTTAGTAGAATAATACACCTTCGCTTCGAAGGAGGCCGAGAGTGATGAGGACGCTTCTTCTCGCCGCAGCCGCGGCCCTGACCGCCGGAGCCGCCTACGCCCAGGCGCCGGCTGCCGGCAGCACCACGCCGACCGCTGACGGCCCGGATCCGAACGAAATGATTTGCCGCCGGGTCCAAGACTCCGGCTCGCGGCTGAACGCCAGCCGGATATGCATGACGCGCCAGCAATGGATCGACTACCAGCGCGAGCAGCGCGCCGATACCGAGCGGTCGCAGAACCGCCGCGCCGCCCCGCGCTAGCCGCGAAGCCGGGCCATTTGCAGCAGCGCTCGAAAAGCGGCCGATCGGCGGTTGCATCGCTGCATGGCCGTCGCTATCTGGACCGTCCCAAGAGGACGGGGCCGTAGCTCAGATGGGAGAGCGCTGCAATCGCACTGCAGAGGTCAGGGGTTCGATTCCCCTCGGCTCCACCACTTCCTTAAACGGCTGACGGGGACGGGCGCGAGCCCGTCCCCGTTGCGTTTCTAGATCACGGTGAAGTCGCTGGCGGTGACGATCGGATGGCCGTCTAGCGTCGCGAACTGCACGGCGGCCCCTGCGCCACTGCCGTCGGCGTCGAAGAAGAGCGCTCCTGTGGTGCTGTTGTAGATGATCCGGTCGTCCGCGTCCTGCGCCGTGGTGCCGATGACGAACGCATTGGCGTTGAGCGCTCCGAGCGACAGGCCGGTGAACACCGCGTCGTCCAGGTAGAGCTTGTCGATCCCGCCCAGATAG
>DASQJU010000222.1:0-4221 GCA_035630915.1 Allosphingosinicella sp. | reverse complement strand
CGGCCACACGTTCCTAGTCGGGGGTCAAATCGGGGGTCAAGGTCCGATCTGCGGCCGAAGATCAAGCTTTTCTGCGGGGGTTAGGCTCCCTCCCGCTCCGCCACATCCCCAACCCAGACCGGGCAGATTGGCCGCAAGCCGTCGAGGGACGCAGGCTCGAGACTGCACGACGGCGATCGGTTGTGAAAGCGGGCAGAAGCTCTAGACACATGTCCCGGCGTCAGCGGCGATCAACGGTCAGCCCGACGCGTTCGCAAATGGGGTTGGGACGTCTGTCTAAATGAATCTGCGCCACATCGAGATTTTCCACGCCGTCTACGTCAACGGCTCCGTCAGTGCCGCCGCGCGCGCGCTCAACGTGTCGCAGCCGTCGGTGTCGAAGATGCTGCGCCACGCGGAAAGCCTGCTTGGGTTCCAGCTCTTCCAGCGCACCAATGGCGGGCTGGTGCCGACCGAGGACGCGCATCTGCTGTTCGTCGAGGTCCGCGAGATCCAGGACCGCGTTCATGCCCTGCGCGAGGCCGGGCGCAATCTCCGCCGCGGCGCTGGCGGAACCTTGCGCATCTCGGCCCTCCCGTCGCTGGCCCTCGACGCCATTCCCACCGCCGTCGCGCGCTTTTTGCGCACGCATGAGAATGTGAAGTTCGATCTGCAGACCGTCCATCACGACGATCTGCTGCGCAAGCTCCACGAGCGCGAGACGGACATCGCGATCGCCTATCAGGTGCCGCCCGCCGCCCCGATCGCCCAGCGCTGGGTCGGCGAAGGCGAGCTCGTGGTGCTCTATCGCGAGGAGGACATGCCGGATGCGCCGCCCTGCATCGAGCTGACCAGGCTCCAGGGCAAGCGCTTCATCAGCCTTGCCGCGAGCGGCCCGACGGGCCGGCTCTTCACCGAGGAGCTGCAACGGCTGAACCTCGAGCTCGACGACGTGATCTCCGCGCGCACCTTCTACATCGCCGGCGCTTTGGTGCGTCACGGCGTTGGCATGACGGTGATCGACAGCTTCACCGCCCAGGCCTGCCTCGCGCCCGGCCTCGCCGTGCGACCGCTGAAGCCGCGCATCACCTTCGACATCCACGCCATGTTCCTGAACAACCGCCCGCTCGGCGCGCTCGCGACCGAATTCCTGAAGACGCTCAAGCAGGTGCTGGATATTCCATAGCGCCCGGCTATGGCGCGCCGCCGGATCGATATGCGCGAAGGCCGGCGGGCGCGGGCTAGCCTCGGGCGATGATCCCGGCGCCTTACCTTCTCTATCTGGGGAACAGCACCGATCCGCTCGCGATCAAGACGTCGCGCGGCGTCGCCATGTTCCGCGGCGAGGATTGCGTCGGCGAGTTTCGCCACGATGCCTGCCCGCTGACGCTCGGCCTGCCGCGGCTGGACATGGAAGAGGCGGTCGCCGCGGGGGCGAAGACCATGGTGCTCGGCATCGCGAGCCCCGGCGGCAAGCTCGGGGCCGATCTCGTCGCCGATGCCGCGGGGGCGCTCAATGCCGGGCTGAACGTGGCGTCGGGCCTGCACCAGCGGCTGCGCGACGTGCCGTTTCTCGCCACGCTCGCGCAGGAGCGGAAATTGCGGCTGTTCGACGTCCGCGACGCCCCTTCGGGCCTCGCCGTCGGCAAGGGCTACGAACGGCTCGGCAATCGCCTGCTGACCGTCGGCACCGATTGCTCGGTCGGCAAGATGGTCACGACGATCGCCCTGACCCGCGCGTTGCGCGCGCGCGGGATCGTCGCGGATTTCAGGGCCACCGGGCAGACCGGAGTGCTGATCGCCGGCGAGGGCGTCGCGGTCGATGCCGTCGTCGCGGACTTCATCTCCGGCGCGATCGAGCAGCTCGTGCCCGCGCGCTGGGACAACGGATGGGATTTGATCGAGGGGCAGGGCTCGCTCTTCCATCCCTCCTTCGCCGGCGTGTCGCTCGGCCTCCTCCACGGCGCGCAGCCGACGGCGCTCGTCCTGTGCGACGAACCCGGACGCGCGCATATGCGCGGGATCCCGGGCCGCGCCGTCCCCGAACTTGCGGAATGCCTTGCGGCCAACCTCGCCGCGGCGCGCCTGACCAGCCCCGGCGTGCGGGCGGTCGGGATTTGCCTCAACACGTCCGGCATGGAGCCGGCGGCCGCCCGCCGGTTGTGCGACTCGACCGCCGATCGCATGGGCCTGCCCTGCACCGATCCGGTCGCCTTCGGCGTCGACCCCATCATCGAACATCTATGTCCCGCACCCTCCAGGCCCAGCACGATCGCTTCCCGCTGATTCGTCCGTTCCGGATTGCACGCGGGACGAAGACGGCGGCCGACGTGGTGACCGTGACGATCGGCGAAAGCGACGCGATCGGGCGCGGCGAGGCCGTGCCCTACCCGCGCTATGGCGAGACGATTGAGGGTACGCTCGCGGCGATCGAACAGGTCCGCCCGCTGATCGAGCAGGGGGGAGGGCGGACCGCGCTCCTCGACGCCTTGCCCGCCGGGGCCGCGCGCAACGCGATCGATTGCGCCTTGTGGGATCTGGAGGCCAGGCTTTCGGGCCGCGACGTGGCGGCGATGATCGGCGGTCCGGTTCTGCGGCCGGTGACCAGTGCGATGACCCTGGTGATCGACACGCCGGGCGCGATGGCGCACGCGGCGATGCTGGAGGACGCCCCGGTCCTGAAGATCAAGGTCGATGCGAACGATCCCGAGGCGCAGATCCGCGCCGTCCGGGCGGCGGCGCCACGGGCCGACCTGATCGTCGACCCCAATGAAAGCTGGGACCGGCCGCTCATGGAGGCGATGCAGCCGGTTCTGTTCGAAACGCGGGTCGGGCTGCTCGAGCAGCCGGTTCCCGCCGAAGCGGACGAATGGCTGGAGTATTTTGAGCCTTCCGTCCCGGTCTGCGCCGACGAATCCGTTCATGTCGCGGCCGACCTGGAGATCGTCGCGCGCCGCTACCAGGCGGTGAACGTGAAACTCGACAAGGCCGGCGGGCTCACCGCCGCGCTGGAGCTTGCCGAGGCGGCGCGGGCGCGGGGGCTCGGGCTGATGACCGGCTGCATGGTGAGCTCGTCGCTGTCGATCGCGCCGGCGCTGCATCTCGCCATGATCTCGGACTTCGTCGACCTTGACGGCCCAGTCTGGCTCCTTGAGGATCGGCCCGGCGGCATCGGGATGGACGGCGGTTTCATCCATCCGCCGGACGCCGGGTTTTGGGGAAGGTGGCAGGCATGAAATTGCTGACGATTCTGTTTGCCACGGCGCTCCTCGGCGCGGCTGCGCCGCCGGAAGCGGTCGATCTGATCATCCGCGGCGGCACCATCTATACGGGATCGGACGCAGCCTTCGTGGGTGACGTCGCGATTTCGGGCGGGCGAATTCGCGCCGTCGGCCCGCGGCTCCCTTATGCGGCGGCGCGGGTGATCGACGCCCGCGGCATGATCGTCGCGCCCGGCTTCATCGATCCTCACACCCATGTCGGCGAGCAGCTCGCCGACGCCGACGCCCGGACCCGGCTGATTCCCGCTTTCCTGATGCAGGGCGTGACCACGGCCTTCATCGGCAATGACGGCGGCGGCGATCCGAACGTCGCTTCGGTGATCTCCAGCGCACAGCGCCGGCCCGTCGGGATCAACTATGCCGCTTATGTCGGCTTCGGCGCCGTTCGCCGCGCGGTGATCGGCGACGCAGACCGTGCGCCCTCGGCCGACGAGCTGGCGCGGATGCGGCAGATGGTCGCGGCGGGGATGTGCCAGGGCGCGCTCGGCCTTTCGACCGGGCTGTTCTACGCGCCGCAAAGCTTCGCGGCGACCGAGGAGGTCTCTGCACTGGCGCGGGAAGCGGGCACGCGGGGCGGCGTCTACGACAGCCATTTGCGCGACGAATCCTCTTATTCGATCGGCCTCGCCGCGGCGGTGGAGGAGGCGATCACGATCGGCCGCGAGGGACGGCTGCCGGTCCACATCTCCCATATCAAGGCGCTCGGCGTCGACGTCCACGGTCAGGCCCCGGCGATCATCGCCCGGATAGAGGCGGCCCGGGCGGCCGGGCAGCGAGTCACCGCGCTCTCGATCGGCGCTTGCGGTCCCATCACGCGCACGCGCTCGGGCGAGGGTTGCAGCCAGCCATGAAAGTCGTTGATCGCGGCAATTTTCAGCTCGACGCGCGCCGGGGGAGACGCTGCCGCGCACACGCCGGGTGAGAGCGCGAGGACGAGCAGTATCGTTCCGTATCGAGTCAT
>DASQJU010000221.1:0-5176 GCA_035630915.1 Allosphingosinicella sp. | reverse complement strand
CGCCGGGCGACGAGGACGCGCAGATCGAGCTGACCCACAATTGGGACGTTCCGCAGGAAGGCTATGGCGAGGGCCGCAATTTCGGCCACGTCGCCTACGAGGTCGACGACGTCTACGAAACTTGCCAGCGCCTGATGGACGACGGGGTGACGATCAACCGCCCGCCGCGCGAGGGCCGAATGGCCTTCGTCCGCACCCCCGACGGCATCTCGGTCGAGCTGCTGCAGAAGGGCGGCCACCTGCCGGTGGCCGAGCCTTGGGCGTCGATGCCGAACACGGGCCATTGGTGATGCTCGAGATCGTCCCCGTCCCCGTGCTTCGCGACAATTACGTCTGGCTGATGCACGATCGCGCCTCGGGCGAGACGGTAGCGGTCGATCCGTCGGTGGCGGAGCCGGTGCTGGCGGCGGCGGACGAGCGCGGCTGGCGGATCAGCCAGGTGTGGAACACCCACTGGCACCCCGATCATACCGGCGGCAACGACGCGATCCGCGCCGCGACCGGAGCCAAGATCACCGGCCCGGCCGAAGCCGAGAAGGTGTCGAAGATGGACCGGATCGTCGCCGGCGGCGATGCGGCGCGGATCGGCGACCTCGAGGCAGAGCTGATCGACATTCCCGCCCACACCGCCGGCCATATCGCCTTCCATCTGCCGGAAGCGGCGGTGGCCTTCACCGGCGACACCCTGTTCGCGATGGGCTGCGGGCGATTGTTCGAAGGGACGGCGGCGGACATGCATGCGGCGCTGCAGCGGCTGGCCGACTTGCCGCCCGAAACGCGAATCTATTGCGGTCATGAATATACGCTCGCCAACGGCCGCTTCGCGCTCACCGTAGAGCCGGACAATGCGACCTTGGCCGAGCGCGTCGCGGAAGTCGCCGCGATGCGCGAGCGCGGCGAGCCGACGTTGCCGACGACGATCGCGCTGGAGCGCGCGACCAATCCCTTCATTCGCGCCCGCTCGGTCGAGGAGCTGGCGGAACGGCGCGCGGCCAAAGACGGTTTTGGGGGCTAGAGGAGAAAGGGCATGACCAGAATCCCATTGCTCACCTTGCTCGCGTCCGCCGCGATCGGCGGCGGAGTGATGGCGGCCACAGCGCCGGAGCCGGACCCAGAGGCCGATATGGCGCGCATCCTCGCCGGCCGCGTCGAGTTGCCGACGGTCTCCTGCGTCAACATCCGCAATCTCGGAGGCAATCGCACGGTCGGCGACGCGATCGTCTTCGGCGGCGGCCAGCGGCGGATCTACGTCAACCACCCGCCGGGCGGCTGCCCCGATCTCGAGCCGGGCCGCAGCCTGCACCTGCGCGCGCGGTCCAGCCAGCTCTGCCGCGGCGACATCGTCAGCGTCGTCGACCATGTGTCGGGGACCAATTTCGGCGGCTGTGGCCTCGGTGATTTCACGCCCTACGACCGCACGAACTGACCGCGCTCAGCGCTTGTAGAGCGCGTCGAGCCGCTCGCCATAGGCCTCCTTGATGACGTGGCGGCGGATCTTGATCGAGGGCGTGAGCATCGCATTCTCGACGGTGAACGGCTCGTCGGCGACGATGAAGCGGCGGACCTTCTCGATCACGCTGAGGTCCTTGTTGACCCGGTCCACCGCGGCGGACAGCGCCTTGACGTAATCGGGATCGTGGGCGAGCTCATGGAACGCGCATTTGCGATGCTGCGCCGCGCACCATTCGGCGGTCCATTCGGGATCGGGCACGATCAGTCCGACGAGATAGGGGCGCTTGTCCCCGGCGACCATCGCCTGGACGATCTCGGGCTGCAGCGTCAGCATCCCCTCGACCTTGGCCGGCGCGACATTGTCGCCCTTGTCGTTGACGATGATGTCCGTCTTGCGGTCGGTGATCTTGATCCGGCCCTTCTCGTCGAGATGGCCGATGTCGCCGGTGTGCAGCCAGCCGTCGACGATCGTGCGCTCGGTCATCGCCTCGTTGCGCCAATAGCCCATCATGACGAGCTCGCCGCGCACCAGGATCTCGCCGTCCGCGGCGATCCTGATCTCGGTGTTCTTCATCGGCGGGCCGACCGTGTCCATCTTGAGGCCCGCGCTGGGCCGGTTGCACGACATGACCGGGCCCGATTCGGTCTGGCCGTAACCCTGGAGCAGGGTCAGCCCGAGCGAATGGAAGAAGATGCCGACGTCCGGGTTGAGCGGCGCTCCGCCAGAGACCATCGCCTTGATCCGCCCGCCGAACCGCGCAGCGATCTTGGGCCGAAGCGTGCGGGCGAGGAACAGGTCCATCGGCTTGTCCCACAGCGGCACCGAGCCCGCATAATCCTTGGCGCCGATCGCGAGCGCGCGGCCCATTAGGTAGTTGGTCAGTTTGCCCTGCTTCTCGACCTGCTTGAGAATGCGCTGGCGCAGCACCTCGAACAGGCGGGGCACGACGACCATGATCGTCGGCTTCACCTCCTCGATGTTGGAGGCGAGCTTCTCCAGCCCTTCGGAATAATAGATCTGCGCCGCGAGGCCGATCGGGAAGAGCTGGCCGCCGGTATGCTCATAGGCATGGCTGGCCGGGAGGAAGGACAGGAACACCTCGTCGTCCCAGCCGAAATCCTCGGCGATCAGCGACGTGCAGCCCTCGATATTGTGCAGCAGCGCCCCATGATGCTGCATCACGCCGCGCGGCGCGCCGCCGGTGCCCGAGGTGTAGATGATGCAGGCGAGATCGGACCGCTTGAACGCCGCGCCGCGCGCGCACGCCTCGACGTCGGCCTGCTCGGCGGCGATCAGCGCGCCCCAATCGTGGAATTCGACATTGCCCGATTGGCCGCTCGGCAGCGGCTCGATGCCGATCACCGCCTCGCACGAGTTCGAGCGGATCGCGGCGGGCAGCAGGGTCTTCGCCAGCTTCTGGGTCGAGACGATCACCGCCCGCGCCCCGCTGTCGTCGAGGATGTGCTGGTGGTCGCGCTCGGTGTTGGTCGTGTAGGTCGGCACGGTCACGCAGCCGGCGGCCATGATCGCCAGGTCCGAGATGAGCCATTCGGGCCGATTCTCGGAAACGAGCATCACCCGGTCGCCCGGCACCAGCCCGATCCGCTTCAGCCCCGAGGCAAGCGCAGCGACCTTTTCCGCCGCCTCGCGCCAGCTGATCGACTGCCATTTGCCCTGCAGCTTGGCCCACAGGAACGGCGCGTCGCCTTTCTCCTTCGCCCGGGCGAAGAACATGGCAACGAGATTCTCGAAATGCTCAAGCTGGCGCATCACCCCTCCCGCACGGTTTGCCCGTGTCGAGCGCACGTCTTAGCGGGGCACCGCCTGCTGCGCCACCCAGACACCCTCGCTGCGCGGGTCTGCTGCGCCCACCCACTGGCCGTTCACGCGCTCGATCGCGTTGGCCTTGTAGCCGGGCTCGACGATCACTGTATTCTGGCCGAGCGCCTGGAGCGCGGGGATCATCGCCTCGAGCCGAGTCCCGCGCTCGATCGTCACCCGGTCGCCCATGCCGATGAGTTGCGGCAAAGCGATCGCATCCTGCGCGCTCATGTCCCAGTCGATCACCGCGATCAGCGCCTTGGCGACCTGGGCGATGATCGTCGATCCGCCGGCAGCGCCGATCGCGATGCGCACACGGCCGTCCGGCCCGTAGACGATCGTCGGCGACATCGAGCTGCGCGGGCGCTTGCCGCCCTCGACCCGGTTCGCAGTCGGCACGCCGTTCAGGTCGGGCGCGGCGTTGAAATCGGTCAGCTCGTTGTTGAGGTACAGGCCGTTGACCGTCAGCCCCGATCCGAACGCGCTCTCGATCGTCGAAGTGTAGGATGCGACGTTGCCCGCGCGGTCGACGGCGACGAAATGCGAAGTCCCTGTTTCGTCGGGGACCGGCGCCGGCGTTCGCGCCTCGGCGCCGGGCGGCGTACCGGCCGTGACGTGCGGGATCGCGCGGTCGGGCGAGATCAGTTGCGAACGGGTGGCGAGATAGGCCGGGTCCATCAACCCGGCGACCGGCACGCGGACGAAATCGTCGTCGCCGAGATAGGCATCGCGGTCGGCGTAAGCGAGCCGCATCGATTCGGCGATCAAATGCCATGAGGCCGGATTGCCCCGCCCCAGCGCGCGCAGATCGAACCGCTCGAGCTGCTTGAGGATCGCGAACACCGTCGTCTCGCCCGAGGAGGGCGGGCCCATCCCGCAGATGCGGTAGCCGCGATAGGTGCCGCACACGGCCTCGCGCTGCTGCGCCCGGTAGGTGGCGAGATCGTCGGTGGTCATCGTCGATGGATTGCGCGGGGCGCCCCGCACCGTGTCGACCAGCGCCCGGGCGCCGCCGCCGGTGTAGAAATGCTCGGGCCCGCGCGTGGCGAGCAGCTCGAGGAAGGCGGCAAGCTCCGGATTGCGCACGAGCGTGCCGGCCGGCTTGGGCGTCCCATCCGGCTGGTAGAAGAGTGCCCGTCCCCCCGGCGCAAAGCCGGCCAGCGAGCCGGGCGAGGCCAGCGCGCGATAGAGGCGCGGCGTGATCTCGAAACCGTCGCGGGCGAGGCGGATCGCCGGCTGGAACAGCCGCGCCCAGGCGAGCCTTCCATGCCGTTCGTGCGCCAGCTCCATCAGCCGGATATTGCCCGGCACGCCGACGCTCATCCCGCCCGCGACCACATCGCGATGGCCGCGCGGCTGGCCGTCCGGCCCGAGGAAATAAGCGGGCGTCGCCGCGTGCGGCGCGGTCTCGCGGCCGTTGAAGCTGGTCAGGCGTCCGCTCGCCTGATCGTGATAGACGAGGAAGCCGCCGCCGCCGATGCCCGAGCTTTGCGGCTCGACCACGGTCAGCGCCACCATCGTCGCGAAGGCGGCGTCGGCGGCCGTCCCCCCTTCGCGCAAGATCTCGGCGCCCGCCTCGGCGGCGCGCCGGTCGGCGGCGGAGACCATCCCGGTTTCCTGCGATGCCGCGGGCACCGTGGCGCAGGTGGAAAGAAGGAAGGCGAAAGCGATAAACAGGCGGTGCAGCATCAGTCCCGCCTTTCAGTCCCGATCGCATCCGTCAAGCGCTCGAAGCCGTGAAGCGTCAGCAAACGCTTCAATTCGCCGTTGATCTCTTTCGCCAAACCCGGTCCCCGATAGATCAGGGCGGTATAGAGCTGAACCAGGCTTGCTCCCGCGCGAATTCTCTCGAAGGCATCTACTCCGTTCTCGATTCCCCCGGCCGCGATAAGCGGCAATGCC
>DASQJU010000220.1:0-2871 GCA_035630915.1 Allosphingosinicella sp. | reverse complement strand
GATCGGCTGGAACTCGCTGTTCATCGGCCTGGTGGTCGCGGTCACCTATTATCTCGCGGCGGCCTTGGTCTTTCCGAATGACCTGTCCGCATGGGCCTCGCTCGATGAGCATTATTGGCGGCGCAAGCGGCTGGTGGTCGCCGGAGTGCTGCTCCCGAACGCGATCGTGCTCGGCCTCACCCTGGTCTTCATCTCCGCGCCGATCGACACGCTCCGCTTCTGGTTCGATCAATCGGTCTATTGGGGTGCGCTGAGCGCGCTCCTGTTCACCCGCCACAAGCGCGTCGATCTGGTGCTGCTCGGCATCCTGATCCTGCAATATCTGGTCAATATAGGCATTCCGCCGTCGATCATGAACCGCGCGATGCTCGGCGGCTAGGCGGCAATGCCCTCGAACTGCAGCCGCGCGAGGCGGGCGTAAAGACCGCCCTCGGCATTCAGCGTGTCGTGCGTTCCTTCGCCGACGATCCGGCCGTGATCCATGACGATGATCCGGTCCGCGGCGCGGACGGTGGCCAGGCGGTGGGCGATGACGATCGTCGTGCGGCCCTCGACCAGCCGCTCAAGCGACCCCTGGACCAGCCGCTCCGATTCGGCGTCGAGCGCCGAGGTGGCCTCGTCGAGCAGCAACAGCGGCGCATCCCGCAGCAGTGCGCGGCCGATGGCGATGCGCTGGCGCTGCCCTCCCGAGAGACGCGCGCCGCCCTCACCGAGATAGGTGTCGAGCCCGTCGGGGAGCCGGTGCAGGAATTCGGCCGCGTTTGCCGCCTCGGCCGCGGCCCAGAGCTCGTCGTCGCCGGCTTCCCAACGCCCGTAGCGGAGGTTGTCCCGCGCCGAGGCGGCGAAGATGATCGTCTCCTGGGGCACGACGGCGATGCGGGCGCGGACCGCGGCCGGGTCGGCCTCGCGCAGCTCCACCCCGTCGATCCGCACCGAACCTTCGTCCGGATCGTAGAAGCGCTGGGCGAGCTGGAAGATGGTCGTCTTGCCGGCGCCCGAGGGGCCGACCAGCGCCAGCCGCTCGCCGGGCCGCACGGCGAGGCTGAACTCGTGCAGCGCGCTGACGTCGGGGCGCGTCGGGTAGCGAAAGGTGACCTTGTCGAATTCGATTGCGCCGCGGGCCGGCGTCGGAAGGGGCACCGGGTTGACGGGCGCCTTGATCTCCGGAACCTGGGCCATCAGCTCGGCGATCCGTCCGGTCGCGCCCGCACCGCGCAGAAGATCGCCATAGACCTCGGTCAGGGCGCCGAACGCGCCGGCGACGATCGCCCCGGTCACGACGAAGGCCACGACCGTGCCGCCGCTGACCGTGCCTTGCGAGACGTCGATCGCGGCCTGGCGGACGAGAAGGGTGATCGACCCGAACAGGAGCGAAATGACGATCGCGGTCATCGCCGCGCGGACGGAGACGCGGCGGCGTGCGGTCAGCAGGGTTTGA
Source organism: Allosphingosinicella sp. (assembly GCA_035630915.1). Taxonomy (GTDB): domain Bacteria; phylum Pseudomonadota; class Alphaproteobacteria; order Sphingomonadales; family Sphingomonadaceae; genus Allosphingosinicella. Next base: position 1,433 of record DASQJU010000220.1, on the reverse strand, counting down.
TGGACCGCCTCGCCAAAGCGGCGGCCCTCCCGCGCTTCCTGGCCGAAGCCCTGGACGATCTTCATCGCCCCCAGCGTCTCGGCGACGATCGAGCCCAGGTCGGCGATCCGGTCCTGGCTGCTACGCGAGATGTTGCGGACGCGGCGCCCGAGGATGACGATCGGGATGACGATCGGCGGGATTCCGATCAGCAGCCACGCAGTGAGCTTGGGCGCCAGGGTGAACAGATAGATGATCCCGCCGACGCCCAGCACGATGTTGCGCAAGGCGACCGAGACGGTCGTGCCGACGACGATCTCGATCACCGCGGTGTCGGAGGTGACCCGCGAGGCGATCTCCGAGGGCCTGTTCTCCTCGAAGAAGCGCGGCTCGAGCCGCAGCAGGTTCGCGTGCACGGCGACGCGGATGTCGGCGATCACCTTCTCGCCGAGCATCGAGACGAAATAGAAGCGGCAGGCGGTGGCCAGCGCCAGCACAACGACCATCCCGAGCAGATAGTTGAACTGGCGGTCGATGCTGCCGCCGCTGGCGACGAAGCCTTGGTCGATCACCCGCCTGAAGCCGTCCGGAATGGCGAGCGTGGCCCCGGCGGCCACCAGCAAGGCCGTCGCGGCGGCGGCAATCGTCCATTTGTAGCGCAGCGCATAGCCCCAGATCAGCAGCAAATTGCTGATCTTGCCCTTGGGGCCGTCGTGGTCGATCCGTCCGCGCGCCATCGCGCGCGGGCCTAGCAGCGCACCCGCGCCCGCTCAATGGCGGGAGCTTTTGACCGACCGGTCGGTTTATTCCTGTGGACCCGCCCCTCAGGCGCGTTAAGGTGATCGCCACAACGGGGGCGGAGACTTGATGCTTTACGACGCGTACGAAATGCAGCGCTCGCTGCTCGCCGGTGCCAGCACCCTCGCCAACATTGGCGCCGGATGGATGACCAACCCCGCCAATCCCTTCGCTTATTCGCAAATGGGCCCGATCGTGGCCTCCGCGCTCGACGTTTTCGCCCACGCCTCGGCGCCGCGCGGCAAGCCCGAATTCGGCATCGAGCGCGCGATCGTGGGCGGCAAGACCGTCGCGGTGCGCGAGGAGATCGTGCTTCGCAAGCCCTTCGGCCAGCTCAAGCGCTTCCACCGCCTCGGGATCAAGGACGGCCCGAAGCTGCTGATCGTCTCGCCCATGTCGGGCCATTATGCGACGCTGCTGCGCGGAACGGTCGAGCGGATGATCCCGGGCCACGACGTCTACATCACCGACTGGCGCGATGCGAAACTGGTCCCGCTCGCCGACGGCAGCTTCGGTCTAGACGACTATGTCGACTATCTGATCCAGTTCCTCGAGCAAATCGGCCCCGGTGCGCACATGCTTGCCGTCTGCCAGCCTTCGGTCCCGGCTTATGCGGCAGCGGCGCTGATGAGCGCCGACAAAAACCCCTGCCGGCC
>DASQJU010000219.1:0-3160 GCA_035630915.1 Allosphingosinicella sp. | reverse complement strand
CGCCCTTGCCGTTGGCAATATCATAGGCACGTTCGACCTGCGCCACCGCGCCTTCGATGCCGTAGTGGATGAGCTCCTCATGCCGCTCGCGCCGGGTCAACGCCTGGTAGACCTGGGGGATGATCCGGCCTTCGGGATCGTAGCTGTCGGCATTGACCGCGGAGACGGTGCCGATGCCGCCGGCGGCGGCCCAGGCGCCCGAGCTCATGCCGTTGGTCGCGGAGACGCCCTTGCCGCCCTCGATCAGCGGCAGCACCTCGCGCCCCGCATAGAGGATCGGCTTGATACCCTTGAACATCGTTCCTCCGGAGACCCTGTTGCCCAGCCTATAGGCTGGGGCGCGCGAAAAGTCATGTATTCGCAGCGAATGCGCCGGGGCGGCCGATAGCGGCGCCGTAGAGCTCTGCATAGGCCGCGATCATCGCCTGCTCGTCGTAGAGCCGCGCCGCCTTTTCCCGATTGGCCGCGCCGATCGCCTTCCTGAGGTGCGGCTGCTCGGCAAGGCTGTCGAGCGCGGCGGAAAAGCCCGCTTCGTCCTCGGGCTCGACGATCAGCGGCGCATTGTCCTCCGAAACCATTGCCCGCACGTCGCCGACCGCGGTCGCCACCGCCGGCAGACCGGCGCCCATCGCCTCGACCAGCGCGATCGGGAATTGCTCGCTGTCGGAAGAAAGCGCGAAAATATCGAAATGCCCGATCCACTGCGCCGGATGGCTGAGGAAGCCGGGCATCAGCACCCGCGCGGCGACTCCGGCCGCCCGCGCCGCGACGGCGATCTGCTCGCTCTCCAGCCCCTCGCCGACGATGACGAGCCGCGCCTTGGCATGGGTCATCGCCGCGAAGCAGCGCACCAGCCGCGGCAGATTCTTGACCGCGCGCAGCCCCGCGATCGTGCCGATCACCACCTCGTTCGGGTCGCGCTCGAGCCCCGGAATCTCCTGCGACGGCGGGCGGGCATAATCGGCGAGCGCAATCCCGTTCGGGATGCGCACCGGCACCGTGCCCCATTCGGTCCGCGCGATCCGCTCCAGCCGCGCCGAAGGGACGACCAGCCGGTAAGCGGCACCAAGGCCGATCCGGCGGTAGAGATTGCGCCGCGGCTTCAGGCTCTCGCGCTCGTCCTCGTTGAAGCCGTCCTCGTGATGGACCAGCGGCGGAAGCTTGAGGACTTTGGCGAACAGCCGCCGTGCCATCACCGCGTCGAACGCGCCCCAATTGTAGGTCAGCACCAGGTCGAACCCGCGCATGTACCGCGCCAGCCGCGCCAGCCTGAGCGGCGTCGGCGCGCCCGTCAGCGACGGCGTGTCGGCGGGAAAGTCGACCATGATGCCCCGATCGATCGCCTCGCGCGCGCCAAGCCGGTCCGGCATCGCGCTCAACACGACATGCTCGGCCGCGTCCCCGAACGCGTTCATCAGCCGGACTGCGCGCGCCTCCTTGCCGCCAAGCGAAAAAGTCGAATGACAGTGGAGGATGCGGACGGCCATGAGACCTTATCGCGTCATTTCTTGCGCGCGGCGACCCGCTTCAGCAGCCGGTCGATTCCCGCCTGCGCCTCGGGCTCGTCGAGAGTCGGCGCGTGGCCGACATCGGGCACGGTCACCAGCTCCAGATCGGGCAGCTCGGCGGCCATGGCGGCGGCGGTTTCCGCGCTCAGCAGGTCCGAAATCTCACCGCGCACGAGCAGGGAGGGGATGCCGTCCAGCGCGCGGAAGGCGGGCCAGAGGTCGAAGCCCGCCTCGCCCGCCGGCAGCTTGAACGGTTCGGCAATACGCATGTCGTAGTCGAGCACGATCCGCCCCGACGGGGTGAGCTTGCAGAGGCGTTTGGCGTAGGCCAGCCACTGGTCGAGCTTCCAGCCCGGATAGCGGTCGCCCTGAGCCTCGGCGATCGCCCGCGCCGCGTGCAGCCAGGTCGGCCAGTTCTGCGAGCGGCCGACATAGGAGCGGATATGCTCCAGCCCTCGCTTTTCCATCACCGGCCCGATGTCGTTGAGCAGAGCGCCGGCGATGCGTTCCCTGCCGGAGGCGGCGAGCAGCATGGTGATAAGCCCGCCGAGCGAGGTGCCGAACAGGACGAAGCGGCCGAGCTTCAGCTCGGCGATCAGCGCCTCCATGTCCTGAAGATAGGTGAGCGGCGTGTAGGACATCGGGTCCTTGGCATAGGCGCTGTCGCCCCGGCCGCGCAGCTCGACGCAGATCACGCGCCACTTGCCCGCCAGCCGCTCGGCGACGCCCTCGAAATCGCGCGCGTTGCGGGTGAGACCCGGGATGCAGAGGATCGGCGGGCGGCTCGCATCCCCGGCATAGTCGCGGTAGTGGAGCCTCAGGCCATCGTTCGACCACCAATAGCCATCGGACCAATCGACCATGTGTGTACCCCTGTCGCCCAGCCCCCCTATCGACGGATGACGGCGCTTCCGCAACCCGCGCCCGCGATCCTAGAGCTCGGCCCCGATTTCTACGATCAGGTCCGGGCGGCCGACTTCCCGCAGACGATCCTCCGCTTCCGCAACGACCGCGCCGCGCAATCGATCGGGCTGGACGGAATGAGCGATGCCGAATGGATCGGACATTTCGGGCGGTTCGTGCCGCTGCCGGACAATCTCCCTGAGCCGCTGGCGCTGCGCTATCACGGTCATCAGTTCCGCGTGTACAATCCCGATATCGGCGACGGGCGCGGCTTCCTCTTCGCGCAGTTCAGGGACGCGGGCGGGCGGCTGCTCGATCTCGGCACCAAGGGCTCGGGCCAGACGCCCTGGAGCCGCTTCGGCGACGGCCGGCTGACCCTGAAGGGCGGCATCCGCGAGATCCTCGCGACCGAGATGCTCGAAGCGCTCGGCGCCGAGACCAGCAAGACCTTCTCGCTGATCGAGACGGGCGAGGCGCTGGACCGGAACGACGAGCCCTCCCCCACCCGCTCCGCCGTCCTGGTGCGGCTCCAGCACAGCCACATCCGCATCGGCACCTTCCAGCGCCTGGCCGCGCTCGACCAGCCCGAGAACATGCGCAAGCTTACAGATTATTGCCTGCGATATTATTATGGGGACGACAGCGGCGATCCGGGGCGGCTCCTCGACCATGTCGCCGGCCAGGCCGCGCGCCTCGCGGCCTCCTACATCGCGGCCGGCTTCGTCCACGGCGTGCTCAATTCAGACAAT
>DASQJU010000218.1:0-8392 GCA_035630915.1 Allosphingosinicella sp. | reverse complement strand
ACGCCTTTCCCCACGTCGTGATGCCGCCACTCATGAACAACAAGGGGACCTACACGCTGAGCCTCGGCAATCTCTGCCGCTGGCTCGCCGGCCAGGCCGAGGCGCTCGGAGTCGAGATCTTCCCCGGCTTCGCCGCCGCCGAAATCTTGTTCAACGAGGACGGCTCGGTGAAGGGCGTCGCCACCGGCGACATGGGAGTCGCCCGCGACGGCACCCACAAGCCCGATTACCAGCCCGGCATGGAGCTGCACGGCCGCTACACCTTCTTCGCCGAGGGCGCGCGCGGCCACCTCACCAAGGAATTGAAGCGGATCTTCGAGCTCGAGGCGGAGAGCGAGCCGCAGGTTTACGGCATCGGCCTCAAGGAGCTCTGGGACGTGGATCCCGCGAAGCACGAGCCGGGCCGCGTGATCCACACCCAGGGCTGGCCGCTCAGCGACGCCTGGGGCGGCGGCTTCCTCTACCACCAGGCGAACGGCCAGGTGGCTTTGGGCTTCGTCGTCGCCCTCAACTACAAGAACCCCTATTTGTCGCCGTTCGAGGAGTTCCAGCGCTGGAAGCAGCACCCAGCGATCCGTCAGTTCCTCGAGGGCGGGCGGCGCATCTCCTACGGCGCTCGGGCGATCAACGAAGGCGGCTGGCAGTCTGTGCCCAAGCTCGCCTTCCCGGGCGGCGCGCTGATCGGCTGCGCCGCCGGCTTCGTCAACGTGCCGCGGATCAAGGGCAGCCACACGGCGATGAAATCCGGCATGCTGGCCGCCGAATCCGCGTTCACCGCGATCGCCGCTGAGCGCACGAGCGATCTTCTGGCCGATTATGAGCCGTCGCTCAGAAGCTCCTGGATCGCCAAGGAATTGAAGATGGTTCGCAATGTCGAGCCGCTGGTCGCCAAATGGGGCGGCACGCTCGGTACCCTGCTCGCCGGCGCCGACATGTGGATGCGCCAGCTCGGCATCGGTTTGCCGTTCACGCTGAAGCACCATGCCGACAATGAGTCGCTCTGGCGCAAGGACCTGGCCCAGCCGATCGCCTACCCCAAGCCCGACGGCACGATCAGCTTCGACCGGCTCTCCTCGGTGTTTCTGTCGAACACCAACCATGAGGAAGACCAGCCGGTCCACCTGACGCTGAAGGACCCCGACATTCCGGTCGCCGTCAACCTCGCCCATTATGCCGGGCCCGAGCAGCGCTACTGCCCCGCCGGCGTTTACGAGTTCGTCGAGGAGGCGTCCGGCCCCAGGCTGCAGATCAACGCGCAGAATTGCGTCCATTGCAAGACGTGCGACATCAAGGACCCGACCCAGAACATCAACTGGGTCGTCCCCGAAGGCGGAGGAGGCCCCAATTACCCCAACATGTAAGCTTGGCCTGCGCGCGCTGCTGCTGAGCGCGCTCATCTTGCCCACCGCCGCCGGCGCCCGCGTCGAACGCTCGCCGCTCAACTCCTACGTCCGGGCCCGCGCGGCCTCCTCGGCCGGCGCGTTCGACCAGGCGAGCCAGGGTTTCGTCGCGGCGCTCGACGCCGCGCCCGACAACGAGATGATCGCCACCCAAGCGCTCAGCCACGCCGTCACCGCCGGCGACTGGCGGCTCGCGCTCGATGCCGCCCACCGGCTCGAGCGCCGCCGAGTCCTCCCGCCCGACGCGCGCCTGCTGCTCGTCGCCGAGGCCTTCCGGACGCGGGACTGGTCCAGAGCCAAGACACTGATCGACGCGGTCGAGAGCGACCAGTTGTTCGCCTTCATGGTCCCGGTGCTGCGCGCCTGGCTGGCTTATGGCGCGCATCAGGGCGATCCGCTCGCGGCGCTGCCGGCCCCGGGCGGGCAGGGCGTCGCTGCTGCCTACGCCGCCGAGCATCGCCCGCTGCTGATGCTGGCGCTCGGCCGGCCCGAGGCCAATGCCGAGCTGGTCCGCGCCGCCGCTTCCGCCGGGGCGCGGGGCCAGCGCCTGCGCATCGCCGGAGCCGCCCTGCTCGCGAAACGCGGCGAGCGAGACTCGGCGCTCGCCTTGCTCGAAGGCAATGGCACGCCGATCGTCGCCGCGCGCGAGCTGGTTCGCGCGGGCCGTCCGCTGCCCGGGGCGATCGAAGGCGCGGATTCGGCGATGGCGGAATTGCTCGTCCGCCTCTCGCTCGATCTCCAACAGCAGGAACTGACCGGCCTCGCCTCGATGTTCGCGCGGATCGGCACCTGGCTCGCGCCGGACAATAGCGAGACCTGGATGGTCACCGCTGAGCTCCTCGCGCTGCAGGACAAGGAGCGGATCGCGGTCGCGCTGCTGGCCAATGTGCCCGCCGGCGATCCGTTCGCGATCACCGTGCGTGACCAGCGCATCCGCATCCTGCTCGACGGCGGCGAGCGCGAGGCCGCGCTGGCAGACGCGCTGGCCGTGACTCACGCGAGTGACGCCGCCACCACCGATTGGGTGCGGCTCGGCGAGGTCTACAGCGCGATGCACCGGCAGAACGAGGCGGCGGCGGCCTTCGCGCGGGCGATCGAGGTTCGCCAGGCCGACGACGAGGCGCAGGCCGAATGGGTGCTCTGGCTGATGCGGGGCGGTGCGCTCGACGAGGCCGGCAACTGGCCCGAGGCACGCGCGGCGCTCCGCAACGCCTATCGACTCGCCCCTGAGCAGCCGTTCGTGCTCAACTATCTCGGCTATGCCCAGTTGGTCCGGCGCGAGGACGTGGCGGAGGCGGAGCGGCTGATCCGCGAGGCGCACCGCCGCGCGCCGGACAGCCACGCAATCACCGATTCGCTCGGCTGGGCGCTCTATCTCAAGGGCGAGTTCGGGGAAGCGATCACCCTGCTCGAGCAGGCCGCGCAGGGCGAGCCGGGGGACGTCGAGATCAACGAGCATCTCGGCGACGCCTATTTCGCCGCCGGCCGTCGGGTCGAGGCCCGCTTCGCCTGGATGGCCGCCTCGGTCTATGCCGAGGGCGACGCGGCAAGCCGGATCGCCACCAAGATCGAGACGGGGCTCACGCCGCAACTCGCCGCGCGCTGATGCAGGAAACCGCCTACGCCAAGCTCAACCTCGCGCTGCACGTGCGGGGACGCGAGGCGGACGGCTATCACCGGATCGAGACGGTGTTCGCCTTCTGCGAGGATGGCGATGTGCTGTTCGGCAGGGAAAGCGAGCGCCCGGCGCTCGAGCTCTCGGGGCCCTTTGCGCGCGAGCTTTCCGCCGAGCCAGACAATCTCGTGCTTCGCGCGGCGGCGATGCTGGGCGCCCACGTCGCCTTCTCGCTCGACAAGCGGCTCCCGATCGCGTCGGGTCTCGGCGGAGGCTCGGCCGACGCGGCGGCGGCGCTGCGACTGATCGCGCGAATGCGGGGCCTCGCTTACGAGGATGTGTTCGGCTTCGCCGCGGCGATCGGGGCCGACGTCCCGGCCTGCTTCTTCAGCCAATCCGCGCGCGGCGAGGGACGGGGAGACGCGCTCGAACCGCTGGACGAGGATCTGGCCGGCACGCCGGTGCTGCTGGTCAATCCGCGCCGGCCGCTCTCCACCGCCGCGGTGTTCGCGGCGTGGGACGGGCAAGATCGCGGGCCGCTGGCCGATTGGCGCGACGGCCGCAACGATCTCGAAGCGGCCGCCATCGCCCTGGTGCCGGAGATACGCGACGTCCTGGATGCGCTCGCCGGCGGCCCGATCGCCCGCATGTCAGGTTCCGGCGCGACCTGCTTCGGTCTCTTCGAATCGGAGGCGGATCGCGACCGGGCCGCGGCGGAAATCGCCGCGTCGCATCCCGGCTGGTGGCTGTCCCAAACCAGGCTCAGATGACCCGCCAGTCCCTCTCTGGAACACCGCCGCGGGGCCGTTAACCATCGAAAGCCGCGGAAACCCGTTCTGGCACGCCCCTTGCTCTCTGGATCCCCGACGAGTCGAGGCGCGGTTGTAACGCGTCGACATTCGCCCGCGGCCCCCGCCTCCACCGGACGGGCGCCGCGGAAATTTTCAGCCGGGCTGCCAGCGTATCGGGCAGTCCGGCTTTTTTTTCGCGACAAAGCCGCTCGGCCTCGGCAATCCGGCGCGATGTTCCGCCTGACCCAGGAAGACGGCGTGGCGCGCCTCACGCTCGATCGCCCGGAGGCGCGCAACGCGATTCCGGCCGAGGGCTGGAACCAGCTTCGCGATACGCTTGCGAAGGTGGCCGGCGCGCGGCTTCTGCTCGTCTCCGGCGAGGGCGGGGCGTTCTGCGCGGGCGCGGATCTGTCGGACTTCGCGGCGATGCGCCGCGACGCGGGAGCCGCGGCGCGGTTCCGCGTGGAGATGCGCGCCGCGCTCGACACCCTTCGCGCGCTGCCGGTGCCGACGATCGCGGTCATCTCCGGCCCGTGCTACGGCGCCGGCGTCGCGCTCGCCATGGCCTGCGATCTGCGCGTCGCCGCGCCGTCGGCGATCTTCGCGATCACGCCGGCGAAAATCGGCCTTTCCTACCCCCAGGAGGACGTGCACCGCCTGGTCTCTCTGGTCGGCCCGGGCCAGGCCGCGCGCCTGCTGTTCACCGGCGCGACCATCGCTGCCGCCGAAGCATGGCGGATCGGCCTGGTCGAGCTGCTCGGCGAGGACAAGGACGCATTGGTCGCGACGATTCTCGCCAACGAGCGCGAAAGCATTGCTGCGCTGAAGGCGGCGGTCGAGCTCGCCAGCGCCGGGGTGCGCAGTGATGCCTCCCAAGATCGCCGCTTCGACGACCTGGTCGCCGGCGAGGCACTGGCCGCGCGGCTCGAAGCGCTGCGCCGGAAATGATAGGAGGCGCCATGCGCATTGCCTTGCTCGCTCTCCTGCTCGCCTCGTGCGGAAGCCCTCCTGCGGGCGACACCGCGAACCGCACCGCCGCCGCACCTTCGGCCCCGGACGACCGCGTCGATTGCCAGATCGAGGGCGCCGAGGCGTTCGAACATAATTGCATCGTCGAGATCGCCGACGCCGCCGACGGACGCCTGCTCACCATCCGCAAGCCGGACGGCGGCTTCCGCCGCCTCCAGCTCACCAATGATGGTCACGGCGTGGTCGCCGCCGACGGCGCGGAGATGGCGGTCGTCACTCTGCTGCCGGACGAGCGCATCGAAGTCGCGATCGGCGCCGACCGCTTCCGCCTGCCAGCACGGATCCGCGGCCGGTGACGAAAGACAGGCCGATATTGACCGCCGTCGAGATGCGCGCGGAGGAGGAGGCCGCGATTTCGGCGGGAACGCCGGTCGAGGAGCTGATGGAGCGCGCCGGCCGCGCGGCGGCGGAGGCGATCTGGCGTTTTGCCGGTCCGCTCCCCGCGCTCGTTCTGTGTGGTCCCGGCAACAATGGCGGCGACGGCTATGTGATCGCCCGCGAATTGGCCGCTCGGGGCATGGCCGTGCGGGTCGCGGCGCTGGGCGAGCCGCGGACGTCGGCGGCAAGTGGGGCCCGAAAGAACTGGGACGGACCGATCGAGGCTTTCGAGGCGGCGGGACCGGCTGCGCTGCTGATCGATTCGCTGTTCGGCACGGGGCTGACGCGCGCGCTCGACGAAGCGGTGGCGCGTCGCCTTTGCGAATTGCCGGCCGAGGTGCGCGTGGCGATCGACCTGCCGAGCGGTATATCGACCGACGACGGCGCCATCCTCTCGCCCGTCCCCGACTACGATCTCACGATCACCTTCCAGACGCTCAAGCCCTCGCACCTGCTCCAGCCCGCGGCGCGGCATATGGGCCGGCTCGTCGTCGCGGACATCGGCATCGGCGCGGAGAGCCGCCTCGCGGAAGTGACCAGGCCGATGGCGATGGTGCCGGGGCCGGACAGCCATAAATATACACGCGGGCTGGTCACGATCGTCGCCGGCGACATGCCCGGCGCGAGCGCGCTGGCCGCTTCGGCGGCGATGCGTGCCGGAGCGGGCGTGGTGCGGCTCCAGGCGCGCGAATTCGTGCCGGGGGTTCCGGCGGCAATCGTCCAGATGCCCGGCGATCCGCTCGACCGGATCGACGACAATAAGATCGGAGCTTTGCTGATCGGCCCCGGCCTCAAGAGCGGGCGCGAATTGCTGGCTGCGGCGCTGGCGTCGGGCCGACCGCTGGTGCTGGACGCCGGCGCGCTCACCATGCTTGCGCAGGACGGGACGAAGGGCGTCGAAGGCGCGATCCTCACGCCGCACGACGGCGAGTTCGTCCGCCTGTTCGGGGCGCTAGAAGGAAGCAAGGTCGAGCGCGCCCGGGCTGCCGCAGTCCGGAGTGGAGCCGTCATTGTCTACAAGGGCCCGGACACGGTCGTTGCCGCGCCCGACGGGCGGGCAGCGATCCATGGCTCCGCGCCCGCCTGGCTCGGCACAGCCGGCGCCGGCGACGTGCTGGCCGGGATCATCGCCGCAGAGCGCGCCGCCGGTCGCGAGCCGTTCGAGGCGGCCTGCGCGGGCGTCTGGCGCCATGCCGAGGCCGCGCGCCTGGCTGGCCCGGGCATGATCGCCGACGATCTGATCGCTTACCTGTGAGCGAGACGGAAGCCATTGTCGGCCTCGCGGCGCGCGGCGACGGCGTGACCGAAAGCGGCCGCTTCGTGCCGATGACCGCGCCGGGCGATCGGATCGAGGGCGAGACCGTGAAGTTCGGCCCGCATCACCAGGCGCCGCCCTGCCGCCATTTCCCCGAATGCGGTGGTTGCCAGCTCCAGCATGTCGACGATTGCGCCTATGCCCAATATCTGAGCGACCGGATCGCGGGCGCGCTCGCGGCCCAGGGCATCACGGCGCCGGAGCTGCGCGCATCCCACCTCTCGCCGCCGCGCACGCGCCGTCGTGCTTCGCTCAAGGCCGCGGCCGGCCTCGTCGGCTTCAATGCCGAGGCCAGCCACCGCATCGTCGACATGCGCGAATGCCACATCCTTCGCCCGGAATTGTTCGCCTTGGTCGCGCCGCTCCGCCGCCTGATCCGGGGCAGGGCCGCGGCGACGATGACGCTGGCCGACCAGGGCGTGGATCTGATGCTCGAAGGCATCAGCGTCGAGGGCCTGGAGGCGGCCGAGGCAATGACCGCCTTCGCGCGCGAAAACGGCCTCGCCCGCCTCGCCCTCGATGACGGCTACGGGCCCCAGACCCTATGGGAGCCCGAGCCGGTGACCATCACCCTTTCAGGCATTCCCGTCCCGCTGCCGCACGGCGCCTTCCTGCAGGCGACGGCGGAGGGCGAGGCCGCCCTGATCGCGGCGGTGCGCGAGGCGGTGGCGGGCGTGAGCCTGGTCGCCGATCTCTTCGCCGGTCTCGGCACTTTCGCGCTCGCGCTAGACGCCAAAGTCTATGCCGCGGAAGGTGCGCGCGACGCCGCGGCGGCGCTCAAGGGCGCGGGCAGGGGAATCTTCGTCGATCACCGCGACCTCTACAGGCGCCCCCTCGACGCGCCCGAGCTCAATCGTTTCGAGGCGGTGGTGCTCGATCCACCGCGCGCCGGCGCGAGGGAGCAGGTCGCGGCGCTCGCCGCCTCCTCCGCGCCGCGGGTCGCCTACGTCTCGTGCAACCCAGCCACCTTCGCCCGCGACGCGAAAACGCTGATCGACGGAGGCTATCGGCTCGATTGGATCCAGCCCGTCGGCCAGTTCCGCTGGTCGGTCCACGTCGAGCTCGCGGCCTGCTTCTCGCGCTAGTGCGCGATGTGGCCGTGAAGGATCATCGCCCCGGCGTGGATCGTCAGCCCGAGCAGGCAGAATGAAGCCAAGGCGAAGCAGTAAAAGCGGTAGCGGACGACGTTGACCGTCGCCTGGATCAAGCTGTGGAGAATGCGGAACGCCACATAGGCCCAGGCCAGCCAGACGTTTATCCAGATATTCCCGCCGCCGATTAAGGCCAGCGTGATGCAGATCGCGTAGAACAGGGTCGGCTGTTCCAGCAGATGGTTGTAATTGTGCGCCTTCCACTGGACCTCGGGCTCGACCACCCCGTCCAGGTCGCCGCCCTTGCTCCCCACGCGACCTTTCAGGCTGATGCCCTTGCGCGCCAGTGCGGGAAAACGAACGGCGTAGAGCCAGATCATCATCACCAAAGTCCACGCGACGAGCGCCACCACCGGCGCGAGAATCGTGCTTTGCATGTCATTTCCCCCCAAAGCGGGAATGCTGAAGCAATGGCGTCGTCGGCGCAATGGGGCCTTGTCCAACAAGCGGGCGCTTGACGCCCCCGGGCCAGACGTGGCTCCTGCGGCGATGTTCGAGGCTGAAGCGGCACGGCTCTGCGAGATCCTGCTGGAACGGGGCGATGTGTCCCCACTGCTCAATCTCGGCTCGTCGACCGGCGCGTTCCGCTCCTCGGCCAAGCCGCACGTCGAGGCACGCCTGTTTGCGCCGTTGCGCGAAGCGGGAGTCGAGGTCGTCCATTGCGACCTCAAGGAGGGGGAGGGGGTCGATGTGGTTGGAGACATCCTCGATCC
>DASQJU010000217.1:0-2613 GCA_035630915.1 Allosphingosinicella sp. | reverse complement strand
GAGGTCTTCTCGATCAGCTGGAGCAACATTCGGCTGGTCATCTTGCGGTTGGCGCCGGCGCCGATGACCATGATCGGCGACTGAGCCGCCTCGAGCTTCTTGACCGCCGCGCGGATCGACTTGGCATCGGCCAACGGGCGGCGCACCAGGCTGCGCTTCAGCGGCGTCGAATCCGTCTTCTCCTCGGCGAGGCGGAAGGCCTCGCGCACTCGGCTCGGTATGTTGTCGGCGCTGGCGAGCTGGTGCGTGTATTTCGTAATCGGCCGCATCATGTCGACGACGTCGAGGATCTGGAAGCGGCCCTGCTTCGATTTCTTGATCGGCTTCTGGCCGGTGATCATCAGGATCGGCATTCCGCCGAGCTGCGCATAGGCGGCGGCGGTGACGAAGTTGGTCGCGCCCGGCCCGAGCGTGGCGACGCACACGCCGGTCTTGCCCGTGTGCCGCCCGTAGGTCGCCGCCATGAAGCCCGCGCCCTGTTCGTGGCGGGTCAGGATCAGCCGGATCTTGGTCGATCGCGAGAGGCTGTCGAGAAAATCGAGATTCTCCTCGCCGGGCACGCCGAATATATATTCGACGCCCTCTTCCTCGAGGCATTGAATGAACAGGTCCGAGGCCTTCGTCATGCGCTCCGCCCCTCTCGAAAGCCCCGCTCTACCGGGCTTTGTTTCGCCTGTCATCGCGCCTTGCACCCAGGCGGCGATGGCCTCATAGTCGAAGGGACTTCTTGGCCTGCCCGAAAGCGGTACGGAGGATGGATTGGGGGGCAGCCGCACCATAGCGATCGGCCTCGGCGCGGCGGGCCTCGTCGCCGCCCTCCTTCTTATTTTCCTGATCGGCGCGCGCGCCACCGCCCAGGACCCGCGCACCACCGGCGCCACCTATCTCGGGGTCGCCAGCTGCGGCGGCACCACCTGCCACGGCCGCAGCCATGCCGACGGCGCGGTGGTGCGCCAGGACGAGCTCATGCAATGGCAGGAACCGGCGAGCGCGGCGGGCGCCCACAGCCGCGCCTTTGACGTGCTGCGCGACGATCGCTCGCGGTCGATCGGGCGAAGGCTCGGCATCGGCGATCCGGCGAGCGCCCCGATGTGCCTCGGCTGCCACGCGACGCCGGCGGGCCCGCGCGGAATCCGTTTCCAGACCTCGGACGGAGTCGGTTGCGAGAGCTGCCACGGTGCGGCGTCGACCTGGGTCTCAAGCCATTATGCGGTCGGCGGCACGCACGCCGCCAATGTCTCTCGCGGCCTCGTCCCGCTCGACGATCCGCGCGCCCGCGCTTCGCGCTGCCTCGATTGCCATTTCGGCAGCGCCGGCGAGGGCCAGTTCGTCACCCACCGGATCATGGCCGCGGGGCATCCGAGGATCAGCTTCGAGCTCGACCTCTTCACCACGCTCCAGCAGCACCACAATGTCGACTCCGACTATCGCGCGCGCAAGGGCGCGCCGGATTCGACGAGGATGTGGGCGATCGGCCAGGCGATGGCGCTCGACCGCGCGCTGTCGCTCTTCTCCGGGCGGCGCGGCAGCGAAGGGATATTCCCCGAATTGTACTTCTTCGACTGCCACAGCTGCCATCGCCGGATCTCGGACGATCCGCGCTACCGCCCCGCCGCTTTTGCCAATCCCGGCCGCCCGATTCCGTCCGGCATGCCGCCGTTCAACGACGAGAACATGATCATGCTTTCCGCCGCTGCCCGCGTCGTCGCGCCGGAGCTCGCCCAGCGCTTCGACCGCGACAGCCGCGCCTTCCATGCCGGCCTGGCGCGCGACCGCTCCGCGGCCGTTGCCGCCGCGCAGGCGCTGCGCGCGAGCGCGCAGGCGCTCGCCGACGCTTTCGCTGCCGCGCCGATGGGCCGGGCGACGACCTTCGCGATCATTGATTCGATCACCGGCACGGCCCTGCGCGAACGCTTCACCGATTATGCCGGCAGCGTGCAGGCGGTGATGGCCACGGACACGCTCCTGTCCGCCCTGGTTCATCAGGGCGACGTCTCCGCCGGCGCGGCGGGCGCCATCCGGGAAGACATCAACGCCGCTTACCGCGCGGTTCACGATCCCAACGCCTATGACGTGGCCGCCTTCCGGGCGAGTTTGGGCCGCGCCGCAACCGCAATCAGAAGGCTGAGATGAAGCGCAAAGCGTCCTGTATCGCCATTGCCGCATTGCTTACCGCCTCGTGCGGCGGTGGCGGCGGCGGAACCAGCACAGCCGGCCCGTCCCCGGGCCCACCGGCGCCAGGCCAGACGCCGCTCTACGCGGTGCCGGCGCAGGAGGCGCTGACCCAGGCCGAAGTGCAGCGGATCATCGCCCAGGGCGTCGCCGAGGCGCAGGCGCGGGGCATGCCGGGCACGTTCGCGGTCGTCGACCGCGTCGGCAACGTGCTCGCCGTGTTCACAATGAACGGCGCCAACACCGCGCTCGCCGTGCCGCCCGCTCCGAACGGCAACAATCGCGATCTGCAGGGCGTGATCGTTCCCGGCGGCGCGGTCGCCGGCGCGATCGCCAAGGCGATCACCGGCGCCTATCTTTCCTCGGGCGGCAACGCTTTTTCGACCCGCACCGCGAGCATGATCGTGCAGCAGCATTTCCCGCCCTCGGCAGCCGCCGCGG
>DASQJU010000216.1:0-2565 GCA_035630915.1 Allosphingosinicella sp. | reverse complement strand
TCGCGCCGCCCATCATCTTGCGCAGCGACAGATGGCCGATCGGCTCGAGCGCCTCCTCGACCCAGGCCAGCAGGCCCTCGTCGATGCTCACGCGGTCAGCCTCAAACCGGCAATACAGGCGACGAGGGCGAAGATCAGCATCACCCGCATCGTCGTCGCCGGCTCGCCGAAGAACCAGATGCCGACGATCACGGTGCCGAGCGCGCCGATCCCGCCCCAGACGGCATAGGCGGTACCCATCGGAATCGTTCGCGCGGCATATTCGAGCAGGCCCATCGAGATCGCCACCGAGGCCAGGAAGGCGAGCGTCCAGGGCAGGTTGCGGAAGCCGTCGACGAAGCGCAGCGAGGTGGTGAAGCCGACCTCGAACACGCCGCCGATGATGAGCCAGAGCCACGCCATGGGCGAAACGATTAGCGCCCCGGCCCCGCGGGCGCTAGCTTGAGGCCATGGCAAAGACGATCGGCAACAGGATCGCCCCCGCGCGGTTCATTCTTTTCCTGGCGCTGCTGCTGCTGGCCGCGCCGCTCGCGGCCGTCGCGTTTCATCAGCTGGCCCACGATCCGCCGCAGCAGGCCGCGGCCAAGGGCCTGATGCTCGGCTTCGACCTTGCCGCCGCCATCTTCCTCGCTTCCTGCATGCCGCTGCTCGCGGTCAGCGACGCCGCCACGATGCGCGCGCACGCGGCGGCGAACGACGCGAACCGGACGATGTTGCTGGCGATCACCACGGCCGTCCTAACCGCGATACTCGCCGCGGTCGCGGTCGAGACCCTGGGGGCGGGCGAGATCGGCCCCAAGACCAAGATGCTGATCGTGGGCACCTTGCTCGTCGCCTGGCTGTTCTCGAACGCCATCTATGCGCTGCACTATGCGCATCTCCATTCGATCAAGGGCGGCGGCGTGAAGTTCCCCGGCAAGGAGCCGCCGGGCTATGCCGATTTCGTCTATTTCGCCGTCACGCTCGGCATGACCTTCCAGACCAGCGACGTGGACATCCAGGACAAGGGCATCAGGGGCGTGGTCACCCTGCACTGCCTCGCCGCCTTCGTCTTCAACCTCGGTATCCTCGCCTTCACGATCAACGTGCTGGGGGGCTAGACCCCCGTCGCGGGGTCGGTCGCGCGGCTGCGCCTGGCGGCGATCAGGCAGGCGACGACGATCATCGCCGCGCCGAACACGGTCAGCGGCCGCACCGGCTCGGCGAAGACGAGGATGCCGAAGGTCGCCGCCCAGATGAACGCGGTATATTCGACCGGCGCGAGATATTGCGCCTCGGCGCGGGCATAGGCCCAGGACAGCAGGATCAGCGAGGCGAAGGCGAGCGCCGCAGCGCCCGCGATCGCCGGCAGCTCGTCGACCGGGGGCACGACCGCGAGGAAGGGCGAGGCGAGCGCGAAGCCGCAGGTCATGATCAGGCTGGTGAAGAAGGCGATCTCGATGGGCTTCGCCACCTGCGCCTGCTGGCGCATCAGAATGATGTTCCAGGCATAGAGGCCCGCCGAGAAGAGGATCGAAATCGATCCGCGAAGCGCCTCGGGCCCGAGCTCCGCCTCGGCCTGCGCCGCGAGGATGACGATCACGCCGGCGAAGCCGAGCATCGACGCGTAGATCGCGCGGCGCTCGATCTTCTCCTTGAGGACGATCGCGGCGAGGAACAGCGCAATCAGCGGCGCTACGAACGCGAGCGCAACACCCTGCGCCAGGGGCACGCGCGCGAGCCCCCAGAAGAAGGTCAGCGCCATCACCACGGACAGCGTCCCGCGGATCAGGTGGATGCGCAGGACGGCGCGAGACGGCCAGGCCGTGCGCGTGGCGAGAAAGATGATCCCGCCGAACACAGCTCCGGCCATCGTCCGCCAGAGAAGCGCATTATAGGTGCCGAGCGCGATGGCGAGATGCTTCATCACCGCGTCCATCCCGGAGAACAGGGCGATGGCGACGGCCGCAACCGCGAAGGCCGTGGGGACGGAGGATTTCGGCGCTGCGCTCAATGTTGGTTCCCGCTCTGGACGTTGCCGCCCACTCGCCTAAAACCGGGCCGTTGCGAAGCGAATTTATCGGGAGAGAGACCGTGAAGTTCCTCAGCCTCGCCGCAGTGCTTCTCGCCGGAAGCACCGCCCTCGCTCAGCCGGCCAAGGTCGAGGACCTACCGGCGTCCGTCCTTCCCACCAACGTCGAGGATCCGGCCGCGCTCGCCAGGCTGCGGCGCAACAGCGGCATCACGCTGCAGTGGATCGGCTGGGAGCGGCGCGGACGCCTCGCCGTCAGCGAGCGCAACGGGCGGGTGCATCTCAGCGGGTCGCAGGCCGGCAATGGCGGGCGGCTGACGATCGACGGCGACGTGTCCGGGATCGGCGCGACCAGCTTCACCTTCCGCGGCCGAATCGTCATCGCCGACACGCCCGATCCCGGGCGCAACTGCGTGCGCGACGGCATCTACCAGTTCCGCGTCACCGGGGGGCGCCGCTATTGGCGGCTGCAGGAAATGGAGGTGTGCGACGGCCTGACCGACTACGTGGACATCTATTTCTGAGGGCCGCGCTCTAGCGCAGCACCATCTCGT
>DASQJU010000215.1:0-4893 GCA_035630915.1 Allosphingosinicella sp. | reverse complement strand
GGAGCCTGGTGAAGATGGGCACCACCGCAGCCCAGAAGAAGCTCTTTTTCAACCTCCGCCGGATGAAGAACCGGATCGAGGCGTTCGAGGACGGCGATCTGAAGCCCGAGGACGTCAAGAAGATCGCCACCGACCTCGGCGTGTCCGAGGAAGACGTGGTCTCGATGAACCGGCGCATGGCGATGGGCGGCGATACGTCGCTCAACGTACCGCTGCGCGACGACAGCGAGGGCAGCTGGCAGGATTTCCTGGTCGACAACGAGCCGCTTCAGGACGAGCGCGTCGCCGAGGCGGAAGAGACGCGCATGCGCCACGATCTCCTGATCGAGGCGATGGAGAGCCTCAACGATCGCGAGCGGCACATTCTGACCGAGCGTCGCCTCACCGACGAGCCGAAGACGCTCGAGGAGCTGAGTCAGGTCTATGACGTCAGCCGCGAGCGCATCCGCCAGATCGAGGTGCGCGCGTTCGAGAAGCTGCAAAAAGCGCTGATGAGCCTCGCCGGCGAGCGCAGGCTGCTGACCGCCGCCTAGCGGCTGCCGCCGGTTCCCGAAGGCGTAGCGCTCGCGGGCGGCGGCGTGGCCGCGGCCGCGGTCTGACCTCCGCTGCCGGCGGCAGGCTCTTGCGCCGGCGGCGTCGGATCCCAGCGGTAGCGCACACCCTGGAGCTCGCGCGGCTGCTCGGCGCCCTCCCTCGGGCGGCCGAGCGGTGCCTGCGCGGAGGGGCCGGTGTCGGTCCCGGTCAGCGCCCAGCGCTGGCTGGCGCTCAGCGTGGAATCGGTGCGGGCGCGATCGGTGATCATGGCGTTCGCACTCTCGCGCTGGAGCGGCTCGTAGCGGCGAAGCACGGCCCGCTGGAAGCTGTCGACGCTTGCGCTGGTGCCTCCCGCCGCGGCCTGCAGCGCGGCCTGGGCGGCGAGCGCATCGCGCGCACTTTCGGCGAGCAGGGTTTCGGAGCGCAAGGGCTGGCCGAAGCCGCCGCGCCAGGCGATCGCCGGCTCGGCGCCCGAATAGCGGTTGGCGAACGCTGCCGGCCGTCCCCAGCCGCCGCGCCAGCGATAGAAGATGTGCAGGCCGACATTGGCCGACTTGACCAGGGTCGGCGCCCAATAAGGCATCACGTAATTGGCGTGATAATGGGTCGCCCAGCCGACGGGCGCATAAACGTAGCCGTTGAGAGCGGCGGCGGCCACCGCCTTGGCCCGATCCCAATAGCCGGCCATCGGCCCGTTCCTCAGCGAGCCGTCGCATGAGAAGCTGAACTGGCAGCCGGTCGTCCGCCGGGCTCCTTCGAACACGACACCGCAGACCGAGGCGGGATAGGCCGGATGGCGGACGCGGTTGAGCACGACCTGAGCGACCGCGCGCTGGCCGTCGAGCGGCTCGCGCGCCGCCTCGTAATAGATCGCGGCGGTCAGGCAATCGAGCGAGCGGGCGCGATCGGCGGCGGTCCCGCCCAGATGGAACGGGCGCGCGGCGGGATTGACCTGCTGCGACACCGGAATGGCGGCATTGAGCGCGAGCGCGGTCAACGGATTGACCTGGCGCAGAGCGGTCGCGCTGGTCTGGGTCGCCACCGCCTGGATGCGGGCGATTTCGGGAGAAGTCGCCTCGGCCTTCTCGAGCGCGGGTCGCGGGCTGGTGCTCTCAACCGTGATCCCGGCCACCGCAGCGAACCACAGCACGGCCATCGCACCGAGCACGGCCCAGGCACGCCAATGGGCCCGGACGGCATCCGCCAGGCGCAAGTCGGTCCGTTCGAGGGCCACAGCCGTCATCAACACTCCATCGTTCGGGCGCAAAGGTGCGTTATACAAATAATACACCTTGCACGCAATGGGGAGATTCCCCCAAACCGGGGCGCGGTCAACACCTAGTCGGCGACACGGGCCCTCTGCGAGACGGAAAATCCAACCTTTTCACGTCGCTGCAGATCGTTATTCTATAGGCTTCAGATGGGGGTTTTCATGACGAAAACAAGTCTTTTCACCGGTATCGCCATCCTCGGCACCATGATCGCCGCCGCCACGGCCCTGGCCCAACCCGGTCGCGGCGGAGGCGGATCCGCAGGGACCGCGACCTATTGGATGTCGGCCGAAACGACCAGCGGCATGGCCGCGATGATGGGCGCTAGCGGCGGCCAGGCGCCAAGTCGCGGCTCGATGCTGGGTGCGATGCTGTCCGGGCGCGGCCCGGGCGGCGCGAACAATCCTGGCTACGTCCACAATCTCAAGCTGGAGCTGGGCAGCCCTAGGCGCCCCGCCGGTCCGCCCGCGGCCGACCATTTCATCCCCGCCGGCCTCGGCGCCGGCCCCTCGCTGCCGCTCGTCTCGCCGGTGCGCAGCCAGCCTGTGGCCCCGACGGGCGCCATGCCCAATTACGGCGATGGCGCCATGAACGGCCGAATCCTCATCTATTGGGGCTGCGGCGATCACGCCCGGCCCGGCCAGCCTTTGGAACTGGATTTCGCGCGCCTGCGCTCCGGCCAGGTGCCGCCGGGAATGGCTGGCAACGGGCTTCGGCCGATGATCCCGCCGAGCCAGACAAGTGCGGCGACGTTCGGAGAATGGCCCAACCCGCGCTCCAACGCGACGATTCCGGCCAACGGATCGCTGGTCGGCGCGCACCGTATCGCCGGCAATTACAGCCCGGAGATCAACTTCTCGCTCGCCCCGGGCCAGGACTTCCTGCCGCCGATCCGCCTCACCTCCAACACGCCCGCGCCCTCCGGTGCGGTGCCGCTGGCGTGGAACGCGGTGACCAATGCCCGCGCCTATTTCGTGATGGCGATGGGCACGGCCGGCGACAATACGATGATCATGTGGACGTCGAGCGAGGTCCAGATCGGCATGATGGGCGCGATGGACTATCTGGCGCCCGAGGAGATCACCCGCCTGCTCGCCCAGCGCGTGCTGCTCCAGCCGACCGCGACCCAGTGCACCGTTCCCGCCGAGGTGGCGGGACGGGTCCAGGCCGCCTCCTTGATGATGACGGCCTTCGGACCGGAGGCGAACTTCAGCGCGCCCGAGCGCCCGGCGCGAGCGCCGCGTGGGTGGGCGCCCGACTGGACGGTGAAGCTCAGGACGCGCTCCGCTTATATGGGCATGCTCGGCCAGGACATCGAGGCGATGATGCGCGGCGAGAGCCGCGAGGAGCCGCAGCGCGAGCAGCCCCGGCGGCGGCGCAACCCGCTGGGGCGCATCTTCGGCCAGTAGCGCGGTCGAGGGGGAGCGGATAGAAACCGGCCATGGCCGAACGCATCCCTCCCCCAGCCGACGCAATCGCCGACACTCATTGCACCGCCGAACAATATGACGCGCTCTACGCGCGCTCGCTGAGCGATCCGGACGGCTTCTGGGCCGATCAGGCGCGGCGGATCGACTGGGTGAAGGCGCCGACGCGGATCGCCGACTGGTCGTTCGATCCGGTCGAAATCAAATGGTTCGAGGACGGGATCCTCAACCTCTGCCACAATTGCCTCGACCGCCATCTCGCGGCGCGCTCGGCCGAACGGGCGATCGTCTGGGAAGGCGACGCGCCGGGCGTGACACGAACGCTGACCTACGGCGAACTGCACGCCGAGGTGGTGCGGATGGCGAACAGCCTGAAGGCGCTCGGCGCCCGGAAAGGCGATCGAATCACCCTCTATTTGC
The DNA here is from genome assembly GCA_035630915.1 of Allosphingosinicella sp. Classification (GTDB taxonomy): domain Bacteria; phylum Pseudomonadota; class Alphaproteobacteria; order Sphingomonadales; family Sphingomonadaceae; genus Allosphingosinicella. The sequence continues at coordinate 1,241 of DASQJU010000215.1, read as the reverse complement.
CGATGATCCCCGAGGCGGCGGTGGCGATGCTCGCCTGCGCGCGGATCGGGGCGGTGCACAGCGTCGTCTTCGGCGGCTTCTCGCCGGAGGCGCTGCACGGCCGGATCGAGGATTGCGCCAGCCGCTTCGCGATCACCGCCGATGGCGGCATGCGCGGCGGCAAGCTGGTGCCCTTGAAGGACAATGTCGACGCGGCGCTGGAGCGCGGCGTCGACATGGCCGGGGTGATCGTCGTTCGCCACCTCGGCAACGACATCGCGATGAAGGCCGGGCGCGACCATTGGTATGACGAAATCGGCGCGACCGTGCCCGATGTCTGCCCCTGCGAGCCGATGGGCGCGGAGGACCCGCTCTTCATCCTCTACACCTCGGGTTCCACGGGGAAGCCCAAGGGCGTGCTGCACACCACCGGTGGCTATGCGGTGTGGACCGCGACCACCTTCCATTATGTGTTCGATTACCGGCCCGGCGAGCTGTTCTGGTGCACCGCCGACGTCGGCTGGGTCACCGGCCACTCCTATGTCGTCTACGGCCCGCTCGCCAACGGCGCGACGACCCTGATGTTCGAGGGCGTGCCCAACCATCCGGATTTCTCGCGCTTCTGGGACGTCGTCGAGCGCCACAGGGTCGACATCTTCTACACCGCGCCGACCGCGATCCGCGCGCTGATGCGCGAGGGCGAGGGCCCGGTGAAGAAGCACGACCGCTCATCGATCCGTCTGCTCGGCACGGTCGGCGAGCCGATCAATCCCGAGGCCTGGCTCTGGTATCATCGCGTGGTTGGCGAAGAGCGCGTGCCGATCATCGACACCTGGTGGCAGACCGAGACCGGCGGGGTGATGATCACCACTTTGCCGGGCGCGCACAACATGAAGCCGGGCTCGGCCGGGCAGCCCTTCTTCGGCGTCGTCCCTGAGCTGGTCGATCCCGAAGGCGCGCCGATCGAGGGCGCAGGATCGGGCAACCTCTGCATCACCCGCTCCTGGCCGGGCCAGATGCGCACCGTCTACGGCGACCACGAGCGCTTCGTGCAGACCTATTTCAGCGCCTACAAAGGCAAATATTTCACCGGCGACGGCTGCCGCCGCGATGCGGACGGCTATTACTGGATTACCGGCCGGGTCGACGACGTGCTCAACGTCTCCGGCCACCGGCTCGGCACCGCCGAGGTCGAATCGGCCCTGGTCAGCCATCCGGCCGTCGCCGAGGCGGCGGTGGTCGGCTACCCGCACGACATCAAG
>DASQJU010000214.1:0-6366 GCA_035630915.1 Allosphingosinicella sp. | reverse complement strand
GATCCAGCGTTCCGCTGAAGACCGCTGAATAGGCAGCGCTTTCGTCGGCCAGCAGAGCATCCGCCTGAGCATCGACGTTCTCAGCGGGATCGATGGCTTGAAGGCTCGGAAATACGTGATCTGAGGTGCCTTGGGCCAATCTTGCGCGTGTCGCTTGCAACGCTTCAACTGTCGCCGAATCCGCGATCAGGGCTACCCGCGGATGGGCGGCGGCATTGGCGGCCCGATCGGCAACGGCGCCACCGGCCATGATTATCGCCAGGAAGGCGAGCGGCACGATCAGGAACAGAATGAAGCTGCGCGAATAGACGCTCGCCACGAAGTCGCGGCGAGCGATCACCCAGGCGGCTTCGAACGTGCTCATCATGCCGCTTCTCCGAGATCCGCCTGCGCGCTTTCATCCATCGCCCGTGCCGCGCTCTCGCCGGCGATGGCGACGAACGCATCGTGCAGGCCGCTGCGCTCGATCGACAGCTCCTCGATCCCTGCGCCGCCGTCGATCAGCGCCTTGAGCAAGGGCTCAATGCCGGCGGGTGGCAGCTCGAACTGCCAATGGCCGCCGCTCTCACGCGCGTCGTCGGGCAGCGCGCGGCGCCATGCGCCGTCCGCATTGCGGGTCTTGAGCCGAACCTGCGGCTGCAGCCGTTCGCGCGCCTCCGACACCAAACCCTCGAAGCGGATCCTGCCGCCGGCGATGATCGCGATCCGCTCGCACAGCCGCTCGGCATGGTGGATGACGTGGGTCGAGAAGATCACGGTCGTGCCCGACGCCGCCTCGTCGCGGATCAGGCTTTCGAGCCGACCCTGGTTGATCGCGTCGAGGCCGGAGAAGGGCTCGTCGAGCACGACCAGCTTCGGCTTGTGGACGATCGTTCCGAACAGCTGGATGGTTTGCGCCATGCCTTTCGACAGGCTCTTGATCGGCTTGTCGACATAGTCGCCGAGGCCGTTCTGCTCGAGCAGGATGGCGGCGCGCTTGCGCCCGACTTCGAGCGGCAGCCCGCGCAGCGCGCCCATGAAGGCGATCGCCTCGCGCGTCGTCATCGCCGGATAGAGGCCGCGCTCCTCGGGAAGATAGCCGACGATTTTCGCCGCCTCGAGCGGCCGTTCGTGGCCGAGCAAGGTGCGCCGGCCGGAATCGGGCTCGATGATTCCGAGCAGCATTCGAAGCGTGGTGGTTTTGCCGGCGCCGTTGGGACCCAATATACCGTAGATGGCGCCTTCGGGGACGGCGAGATCAATCCCGCTCACCGCCACCTTGCCATCAAAGGATTTGACGAGGCCTTTGGCCTCGATCGCTGGAACCGCTTGCACTTGACTTCGCATCCCCAAGAACAACTGAGTTCGTAACGACAGAAGATGTTGATAGGCAAGACAAAGCTACGCTCCGATTTGGAGGAGAAAGCGCGCGAACTGGGTTTTTGCGCGGTCGGCGTGGCGCGCGCGGACGCCGCGCCGCGGACCGCCGAGCGATTGCGCGCCTGGCTCGATTCCGGCGCCCATGGCGACATGATCTGGATGGAGGAAACGGCCACGCGGCGCGGCTCGCCGGCCGGGCTTTGGCCCGAGGTGAAGAGCGTGATCGCGCTCGGCATGAGCTACGCCCCCGAGGGCGATCCGCTGGCGCTCGCCGGGGCGCCGGACCGGGGGCGGATCTCGGTCTACGCCCAGGGCGCCGACTATCACGATTTGATCAAGAAGGCGCTGAAGACGCTGGCACGCTGGCTGGTGGCGGAATCGGGGTGCGACCTCAAGGTGTTCGTCGACACCGCGCCGGTGATGGAAAAGCCGCTCGCCGAGGCCGCGGGCCTCGGCTGGCAGGGTAAGCACACCAACCTCGTCAGCCGCGCCGACGGCTCATGGCTGTTTCTCGGCGCGATCTACACGACGCTGGAACTCGACGCCGACCTGCCGGCCGACGAGGCGCACGCAATGCGCTGCGGCTCCTGCCGCGCCTGCCTCGATGCCTGTCCGACCAATGCCTTCCCGGCCCCGTTCCAGCTCGATGCACGGCGCTGCATCTCCTATATGACGATCGAGCATAAGGGGCCGATCCCGGAGGAATTCCGCGAGGCGATGGGCAACCGCATCTATGGCTGCGACGATTGCCTTGCCGTCTGCCCCTGGAATCGCTTCGCCGATGCGGCGCGGGCCAACAAGGCTTTCCTGCCACGCGCAGAGCTGGCCGCGCCCGCGCTCGCCGATCTGCTCCAGCTCGACGATGCCGGCTTCCGCCGGGTCTTCTCCGGCTCGCCGATCAAGCGGATCGGGCGCAATCGGATGGTGCGCAACGCCGCGATCGCCGCCGGGAATAGCGGGATGGCAGCGCTGGTGCCGATCCTGGAGCGGCTCACGGCGGACGAAGATGAAGTGGTCGCGGAGGCCGCGTGCTGGGCGCTGGCGCGGCTCAGCGCGCCTGCGGCCGGCGGCTGAGCGCGGCGACGCAAGAAGCGCGGTCAATGTCGCGCCCGTCGGGCAGACGCGCGTCGACATGGGTGACGACCGGCTCGGCGCCAGCGCGCGGCGGATAGAGATAGGCGTCGAGGACGCAGACCGGCCCGAGGAACTGCAGCTTGCGCGCTGGCCCTTCGCGGTCGTCGAGGTCGGCCGGGCCGAACTCTGCAATCAATGCGCGGGCGTTCGCGCCCATCACGCCTTCGAGGCCGAGCGCGCTGTAGGTGGGCGGCGCGGCCGGCTCGGCCGGCGGAGCGGTCGTCGGCGTTGCGCAAGCGGCAAGAAACGCGCTGGCGCCGACCGCGGCGAAAAGGATCCTGACTTTCATCGCGCCCACGGAATCACGTTCCGCGCGCCCCGGCAAGCCGCAAAACGCCCGATGCCGCTCCCCTGGCGCCGGGATGTGCGCTAAGAAGGGCCATGCCCCCCTTCCATCTCGCCTTCCCCGTCCACAACCTCGAAGCCGCCCGCGCCTTCTACGGCGGCCTGCTCGGCTGCCCCGAAGGACGCAGCTCGGACGAATGGATCGACTTCGATTTCTTCGGCCATCAGATCGTCGCCCATCTCGTGCCCGACAGGGGTGCCGCAGGAGCGAGCAACGCGGTCGACGGCCACGACGTGCCTGTGCCGCATTTCGGCGCGGTTCTGGGCATGGACGCGTGGCAGGCGCTCGCCGCGCGGCTCGTGGCGGCCGGCGTCGACTTCGCCATGCCGCCGACGGTGCGATTCAAGGGGCAGCCCGGCGAGCAGGCGACGATGTTCTTTCGCGATCCCAGCGGCAATGCGCTGGAGATCAAGGCGATGGCCAACCCCGAAAATCTGTTCGCGCGTTAAGCGCAGCCGCCGAACTTGCCGTCGAGATAGACGAGCGGCGCGACCTCGTCGCGCATCACCACCTCCTCGACCACGCCGATGAAGATCGAATGGGTGCCGAAGCGGTGGTGGTCGATCCGCCGGCAGAGGATCGAGGCCTGGGCGTTCCTGAGGCGCGGCGGAGTCACGCAATCATTGTCCCAGCCGCGCACGAAACGCTGCGCCTCGAGCTTGCGGTCGGCGAAGATCATGGCGACCTCGGCCTGGTCGCGGTGCAGCACGTTGACGTTAAAGTGGACGACGTTCTCGATCTTCGGATGGACCGAGGCCGTCTGGTTGACGCAGACGAGCAGGCTCGGCGGGTCCATCGAGACCACCGATACGGCGGTCGCGGTGATCCCCAGGGGCTGGCCGTCGACGCAGATCGAGATCACGTTGACCGTCGCCGCGACGCGCCGCATCGCCTGCTTGAACGCCTCGGCGAGCTGGGGGTCGGTCTCGTTCATTTGATGCGCGCCATTGAGCCGGAGAGGATCTCGCAGACCCAGCGGGCCGCGGTCAATGCGCTGATGTCGGAGACGTCGAGGCTCGGATCGAACTCGGTGAGGTCGACGAGGCGCAGGCGGGGGTCGGTCGCAAGGTTGCGGGCGAAATCGAAGAACATCTGCACCGGCATCCCGCCCGGACGTGCGCCCGGCGCGCCCGGAAGCTGGCCGCGGTCGATCACGTCTATGTCGAAATCGACGACGAGAGCATCGACATGGGCGAGCCGCTCGAGCGCTGGGTCGAGCACCATCAGCCCGTCCTCGATGCATTCGTGGATGCCAAAATAGCCGGCGCCGGCGGCGAGCGCGTCGTCGTGCATCTTCTTCGTGTTGGCGAAAGGCGCGAGGCCAATCTGGACGAGGTTGCGCCCGGGCAGGCCGTCCTCGAGCAGGCAGCGCACCGGATTGCCGTTCATCGGGCCCCGATCGGTGTCGCGCATGTCGAAATGGGCGTCGAGGGTGATCAGGCCCACCCGCTCGAGCGGCAGGCCGAGGCCGTGGACGGCGGGGCGGGTCACGGCATTGTTGCCGCCGAGCAGGATGGTGAGCTCGTGCGCCGCGGTCGACGCGAGCACAGCCTTGCGGATCGGATCGAAGCCGTCGGCGGGCGAGACCCCGCGCACCGGCACGTCGCCGAGGTCGCGGACGGCGAGATTGAGATCGTCGCCTGTCTCGACGTCGTAGGTGCTGAACCGCCGCAGCGTCCGCCGCACGATCTCCGGCGCAAGGTCGCAGCGGCCGGGCGTGACCGACCCCATCTCCATCGGCGCGCCGAGCAGGGCGACCGGCGCCCCCGGATCGTCGGTCAAAAGCTCGGCGACGGATTTCCAGCTCATGCTTTGCTCATATACGCACAGGCCCCTAGAAGGCGAGCCATGTGGGACAGGCTACTCGTAGACTGCAATATCGCGACAATGGACCCATCGGTCGCGGGACCGTTCGGGGCGATCGAGAATGGCGCGATCGGCATCGCCGACGGGCGGATCGTTCGCGTCGGGCGGCGCACCGAGCTTGCCGGCTATCAGGCGAAAAAGGTCGAGACGCTGAAGGGCGCGTGGATCACGCCGGGCCTGATCGATTGCCACACGCACCTCGTGTTCGGCGGCGACCGGGCGGGCGAGTTCGAGCAGCGGCTCGAGGGCGCCACCTACGAGGAGATCGCGCGCGCCGGCGGCGGCATCGCTTCGACGGTCAAGGCGACGCGGGCGGCGAGCCTCGACGAGCTGGTCGAAGCTTCGCGGCCGCGGCTCAAGGCGCTGATGGCGGGCGGAGTCACCACGGTGGAGATCAAGTCGGGCTACGGGCTCGACATCGAGTCCGAGCTCAAGATGCTGCGGGCGGCCAAGGCGCTCGGCGAGAGCGAGAAGGTGCGGGTCGAGCGAACCTTGCTGGCGCTTCATGCCCTGCCGGCCGAGTTCAAGGAGCGGCGTCAGGACTTCGTCCAGCTGGCGATCCAATCGATCCTCCCCGCCGTCGCGGCGCAAAAGCTGGCGAGTGCGGTTGACGCTTATTGCGAGACAATCGGCTTCACGCCTGACGAGGTGGCCGCCCTGTTCGAGGCCGCGCGGGCGCACGGCCTGGCGGTCAAGCTCCACGCCGAGCAGCTCTCCAACCAGCACGGCGCGGCGCTCGCCGCCGATTACGGCGCACTTTCGGCCGACCATGTCGAGCATCTCGACGAGGAGGGGGTGAGGGCGATGGCGCAGGCCGGAACGGTCGCGGTTCTGCTGCCCGGAGCCTTTTATGCCCTCAGGGAGACGAAGAAGCCGCCGGTCGACCTGTTCCGCCGTCACAATGTGCCGATGGCGGTGGCGACCGATTGCAATCCGGGCACCTCGCCTACCCTATCGCCGACGCTGATGCTCTCCATGGCCTGTACTTTGTTCGGCCTGACGCCGGAGGAGGCGCTGGCGGGGATGACGCGCGCCGGCGCGCAGGCGCTGGGCTTGCAGGACGAGACCGGCACGATTAGCGCCGGCAAGGCCGCCGACCTCTGCATCTGGCGGATCGGCCGTCCGGCCGAGCTTTGCTACTGGATCGGGATGCCGGGACCCGAGCGCAGGATCGTGGCCGGCGAGGATTCCTGAATGCATTCGAGACGCGACAACAGCCGTCATATCGCCGCGCCGACGGGAACGGAGCTCAGCTGCAGGAGCTGGACCACCGAAGCGGCGATGCGGATGCTGATGAACAACCTCGATCCGCAGGTCGCCGAGGCGCCCGAGGAACTGGTCGTCTACGGCGGAATCGGCCGCGCGGCGCGCGACTGGGAAAGCTACGACGCGATCGTCGCCGCGCTGAAGAGGCTGGAGGAGGACCAGACTTTGCTCGTCCAGTCGGGCAAGCCGGTCGGCATCTTCCGCACCCATGCCGACGCGCCGCGCGTGCTGATCGCCAATTCCAACCTCGTCCCGCACTGGGCGACCTGGGACCATTTCAACGAATTGGATCGCAAGGGGCTGATGATGTACGGCCAGATGACGGCCGGATCGTGGATCTACATCGGCACCCAGGGCATCGTTCAGGGCACCTACGAGACCTTCGCGGAGATGGG
>DASQJU010000213.1:0-4445 GCA_035630915.1 Allosphingosinicella sp. | reverse complement strand
TCGAAGACCTTCTCGCTGATCGAGACCGGCGAAGCGCTCGAGCGCAACGACGAGCCCTCGCCCACCCGCTCCGCGGTCCTCGTCCGCCTCCAGCACAGCCACATCCGAATCGGCACCTTCCAGCGCGTCGCGACGCTTGGGCAGGCGGACAATCTCAGGAAGCTGACCGATTATTGCCTGCGCCACTATTACACTGACGAGAGTGGCGACCCCGCGGTCCTGCTCGGGCACGTCACCGCCGCCACCGCCCGCCTCGCCGCCTCCTACATCGCCGCGGGCTTCGTCCACGGCGTGCTCAATTCGGACAATATCGCGATCACCGCGCAGAGCTTCGATTACGGCCCCTGGCGCTGGACGCCCTATTGGGACGGCGCCTTCACCGCGGCCTATTTCGACCATGCCGGCCTCTACAGCTTCGCCCGCCAGCCCGAGGCAATCCACTGGGATCTCGTCCAGCTCGCCCGCTCCTTGCGCGAGATCGCCGAGGCCCCGCCGCTGACCGCCGCTCTCGAGCGCTTCCCGGAGCTGTTCCAGCACGCACTGCGCGACGCCCTGTTCGCCCGGCTCGGCATCGGCCCCGGCGCTCTCGACGAGGACATGAAGCTGGTCGCCGCGATCGAGGAGGCCGTGGCGACCCAGATTGTGACGATCGACCGGTTCTTCTTCGACTGGCGCGGCGGCCGGCCGGGCGACGGAGACGCATTCGCCGAAGTCCGTGCGCTGCTCGCCGGCCGCGAACCCGTCCCGGGCGCGCGCGATCATCCTTACTGGTCCGATCCCGAACCCTGTTCGATGCACATCGAGGAAGTGGAGGCGATCTGGGCGGCGATCGACGAGCGCGACGATTGGGGTCCGCTCCACGCCAAGATCGCCGCGGTCCGCCGAATGGGCGAGGCGCTCAACGCAAATGCTTGAAAAATCCGCGCGGCCCGGCATGACAGCGGCAATGGCCAGCCTCACCTCGATCGAACCCGCAACCGGCGCGACACTCTGGACGGGCGAGGCCGGCGACGTCGACGCCGAGGTCGCCGCGGCGCGCGCCGCCTGGGCCGGCTGGGCCTCGCGCCCGCTCGCCTTCCGCATCGAGACTCTGCGCCGCTTCGTCAACATCGCGCGCGGCAAGCTCGAGCCCTTCGCCGACCTGATCGCCCGCGAAACCGGCAAGCCGCTCTGGGAAACGCGGACCGAGGTCGAGGCGGTGGTCAACAAGGTCGACATATCGGTCTCGGCCTATGCCGAGCGGACCTCTCAGCGCCGCCAGGAAGGCGCGATGGGCGCTCGGGTCGCGGTGCGCCACAAGCCGCACGGCGTGCTCGCCGTGCTCGGCCCCTATAATTTCCCCGCGCACCTGCCCAACGGGCACATCGTCCCGGCGCTGATCGCCGGCAATGCGATCGTCTTCAAGCCGAGCGAGAAGACCCCGGCGGTCGGCGAATATCTGGTCGATCTCTATCGCGAGGCGGGTGTCCCCGAGGGCGTGGTCCGCCTCGTCCAGGGCGGCGCCGAGACGGGCCGCGCGCTCGCCGCCCATCCCGGCATCGACGGGCTGCTCTTCACCGGATCGGCCCGCGCCGGAGTCGCGCTCAGCCGCCAGTTCGCCGACATGCCCAACAAGATCCTCGCGCTGGAGATGGGCGGCAACAATCCGCTCGTCGTCTGGGGCGCGCGGGACATCCACGCCGCGGCCGCGATTGCCGTCCAGTCGGCCTATATGAGCGCCGGCCAGCGCTGCACCGCCGCCCGCCGCCTGATCGTAGAGGACGGCAAGCACGAGGAGCTGGTCGAAACGATCCTCGGCCTGGTCGACCGCGTGATCGTCGATCATCCGCACGCCACCCCGGCTCCGTTCATGGGCCCGGTGATCGACAACCAGGCGGCCGACCATCTCCAGGAGGTCTTCCTCGACCTCATGGGCAAGGGCGGGCGCGCCTTGCGCCGGCTCGACCGCCGCGAAGATTCGCGGCCCTTCCTCTCCCCCGCTTTGATCGACGTGACCGAGGTCGCGCGGCGCAGCGACGAGGAAATGTTCGGCCCCGTGCTGCAGATCGTGCGGGTCCCGGATTTCGACGCGGCGATCGCCGAGGCCAACGCCACCCGCTATGGCCTCTCCGCTTCGCTCGTCGGCGGCGCGCCCGAGCTCTACGACCGCTTCTGGGCCAACGTCCGCGCCGGGGTGATCAACTGGAACAAGCCGACCAACGGCGCGCCCTCCAACGCCCCGTTCGGCGGCATCGGCCTTTCCGGCAATCACCGCCCGAGCGCCTATTACGCCGCCGATTATTGCGCCTATCCGGTGACCAGCTCGGAATCCGAAGCCCCCCGCGCCACCATCGGCATCGGCCTCGCCGATCCGGCCGCGGCCAAGCCGGCGAGCATCGAAGGCTAGTCGACCAGCCTCCGCGCGGCATAAGTATATTCGAGCGCCACGCGCCGCGCCGTTTCCTGCAAATTCGCCGCAGCGGCGTGCCCGCCTTCCATATTCTCGTAATAATAATAAGGCTGGCCGAGCGCCGCGAGGCGGGCCGCGGCCTTGCGCCCGTGCGCCGGATGGACGCGGTCGTCGGCGGTCGAGGTTTCGATGAAGGGCATCGGATAGGTCCGCCCCGGCGTTAGATGCTGGTACGGCGAATATGGCTCGATCCACGCCCGCTGCTCGGGGATCCGCGGATCGCCATATTCGCCGATCCACGACGCGCCGGCGCCGATCAGATGATAGCGCAGCATGTCGAACAGGGGCACCTGGATGATCGCCGCGTTGAACAGCTCCGGCCGCTGGGTGATCGCGGTGCCGACCAGCAGCCCGCCCTGGCTGCCGCCGACGACTCCGAGCCGGCGCGGGCTGGTGACGCCCCGGCGGATCAGGTCCTCGGCGACGGCGATATAATCGTCCCAGGTGCGCTGCTTGTGGGCACCCTGGGCGCTCTGGTGCCATTCCGGGCCGAACTCGCCGCCGCCGCGCAGATTGGCGACGACATAGGCGTTGCCCTGTTCGAGCCACAGCCGCCCCATCGTGCCCGAATAAGCCGGCAGCTGCGCCGACTGGAAACCGCCATAGCCGTAGAGCAGGGTCGGCGTGGAGCCGTCCATCGGCATATTACGCGGCCGGATCAGGAAATAGGGGACGCGGGTCCCGTCGCGCGAGGTCGCCTCGAGTTGCTCGACGATATGGTTCGAGGCGTCGAAGCGCGCCGGGGTGGATTTGATCGTCTCGACGCGCTCGCCGTCGAAATACCAGAGTGAGGTCGGCGCCAGATAGTTGGTGACGCTGAGCAGCGCCTCGTCGCTATGGTCCGATGCACTGGTCAGGCTGATCGTCGCGTTGGGCGGCAATTGCAGCTCCTGCGCGCGCCAGCGGCGGCCCACGTAATCGAGCACCATCGCCCGGCCGCGGACATTGTCGAGGATGCCGAGGATCAGCTTGCCGTGCGTGGTGGCGATGCCGCCGAGCGTCTGCCGCGGTCCCGGCGCCCAGATCAGGTTGGGCCGGGCGCGCAGCGGATCGCGCTGCCAGGCGGCGAGATTGTAGGAGACGAGCGAATCCGTGGCGAAATAGCGTCCCGGGCCGAAATTCCACGGTTCGTCGGTGCTGACCAAGAGCTGACCGTCGACCAGTCCCGCGATCGAAGCGCGGCGCGGGATCGGCAGCGTCAGCGGCCCGCTCGGCCGCAGCAGAATATATTCGCGGTGGAAGAAATCGATGCCGCGAAGCGCCCCTATGCCGTGGACGACTCCGTCGCTGTCGCGCAGCACGAAGGGCGCGACGCGAACATCCTCGGGCGTGCCGCGATAGACCTCCTCGGCCTCGGCCAGCGCCTGGCCACGCCTGAGCCGCTTGACCACGAATGGATAGCCCGAGGCGGTCATCGTCCCCGGGCCCCATTCGCGCGCGACGAGCAACGTGTCGCGGTCCTCCCAGGAGATCACCTGCTTGCCTTCGGGCAGCGAGAAGCCGCCCTCGACGAAACGGCCCTCGCGCAGATCGAACTCGCGCGCATAACTGGCGTCGCGGCCGCCGTCGGAAAGATAAAGCAGGCAGCGCCGCTCCTCGGGCCCGAGACAGAGCATGCCCTGATAGACCCAGGACTTGCCTTCCGCGCGCGCCAGAGCGTCGAGATCGAGCACCGTTTCCCATTGCGGCGTCTCGGTGCGGAAGCTGGCGAGCGTGGTGCGCCGCAAAATGCCGCGGACATGATCGGCGTCCTGCCAGAAATTGTAGAGCCCGTCGGGCCGCAGGACGACGCCCGGAATGCGGTCCCGCGCCTGGAGAATCTCGAGCGCGCGATCGTAGTTTCGCTGGTAGCGCGGGTCTCCCTGAAGATCGCCGAGCGTCCGCCGGTTCTCGGCCCGCGCCCAATCCAGCGCCCGAGCGCCGTTGATTTCCTCGAGCCAAATGAACGGATCGTCGGCCGGGGGCGCGTCCTGCGCGAAAGCGGTCCCGCTCACCA
>DASQJU010000212.1:0-2807 GCA_035630915.1 Allosphingosinicella sp. | reverse complement strand
GGGCGCTATCATGTCCTCGGCGGCCGGCTCTCGGCGCTCGACGGGATCCGGCCAGAGGATCTGTCGATCGACCTGCTGGTGGGCAGGGTCGCCGCGGGCGGGATCGACGAGGTGGTGCTGGCGATGAACGCGACGCTCGAGGGGCAGACCACGGCCCATTATCTCGCCGAGCGGCTCGAGCGCTTCCCGGTGCGCCTCACCCAGCTCGCCCACGGCCTGCCGGTCGGCGGCGAACTCGACTATCTCGACGAGGGAACGCTGGCGCAGGCCCTCAGGGCGCGCCGCCCCGTCGCCTAGCGCGGCGGGAAGGTTGAAGAATCGCGCCTCTCCGCCTATTTTCGCGCCATGGCACTTCTCCCCATCATCGAGGTCCCGGACCCTCGCCTGAAGCAGATCTCCACACCTGTCGATGCGGTGACCGACGAGACACGCAAGCTGATCGCCGACATGTTCGAAACGATGTACGCGGCGCCGGGCATCGGCCTCGCCGCGATTCAGGTCGGCGTGCCCAAGCGCCTGCTGGTGATCGACCTGCAGGAGCCGGAAGAGGAGGGCGGCGAGCCGGTCAAGGACCCGCGCGTCTTCATCAACCCGGAGATCCTCGATCATTCCGAGGTCGAGGTGCCTTATACCGAGGGCTGCCTCTCGGTGCCCGACCAATATGCCGAGATCGACCGCCCGGACCGCATCCGTGCCCGCTGGCTCGACGCGCAGGGCGAGGCGCATGAGGAGGAGATCACCGGCATGCTGGCGGTCTGTCTCCAGCACGAGATGGATCACCTCAACGGCATCCTGTTCATCGACTATCTTTCGCGCCTGAAGCGCGAGATGATCCTCCGCAAGATCGCCAAGGCCCGCAAGCAGGCTGCCTGAGGCCTATTCCTTCAGTTTCCTGAGCTTGGACACCAGATAAGCGGTCGACCAGCCGATCAGCAGGAAGCCGGCCAGCGCCTCGGTCGCCCCGAGCAGCCTCCACGAATCCGCGAGATGGACCGCGGCCGTGCCCGCGGTGGTGTAGGAGGCGATCGAGAAAAGCAGGGCTTCCTCGAGCGGGCTCGCCGCGCCCAGCGCCAGATAGAGCAAGGCGAACAGGGCGATCTCGGCGGCGTGGAGCACGAAGATCGACAAAGCGATGACGACGATCAGCCAGGTCGTCTCCGGGCCGATCGACTTCTGTTCGAGCTCCGCGTCTTCAATGTGGAACAGGCGCGAGATGCCGTAGAGGCCGGCTGAGTGCATCAGGGCGCACAAAGCGGCCATGGCGAGGGCGACGCCCAGCTGGATGAGGATGCTCAAGGGGCGTCTCCTTGCCCGTGCGAACGGCGCGGCCGGCGTCGAAGTTCCCCCGGATGGCGCTTGAGCGCAAATCGTTTCTGCTCTAGGTTCGCGCTTCGTTCCAACTGGAAAGAGACGCATGGACACGCTGTTGCTTCTTCTCGTCGCTGCTCTCGTCGCCGCCGGCGTCGCGCTTGGCTGGTTCGTCGGGCGCGGGCGGGCCGGGGCGGTCGCGGAGGAGCGCGGCAAGGCGGCGGAGCTGCTGCGGATGACGCTGGCCGAGGTTACCAAGGAGCGCGACGAGGCGATGCGCGACATGGCCGGCCTCAAGGCCGATGCGCGCAACTTCGAGGCGCGAATGAAGGAGCTGCTGGAGGCCAAGGAGGCGCTGACCGCCCAATTTCACGAAGTCGGCGCGAAATTGCTGAGCGACGCGCAAAAGCAGTTCCTCGAGCGCGCGGATTCCCGCTTCAACCAGGCCAGCGAGAAGAGCGAGACGCAGCTCAAGGCGCTGCTCCAGCCGGTCGAGGCGACGCTCAAGCGCTACGAGGAGGGCCTGACCAAGGTCGAAAAGGAGAGGGTCGGGACCTACGAGGCCCTGCGCGAGGCGGTGAGCCAGCTTCATGCCGGCCATCTCCAGGTCCGCGACGAAACCAAGAATTTGGTCAACGCGCTGCGCTCCAGCCCGAAGGCGCGCGGCCGGTGGGGCGAGCAAAGCCTCAAGAACGTGCTCGAGCAGGCCGGCCTCACCCAATATGCGGATTTCCAGACCGAGGTCTCGGTCAACACCGATGACGGGCGGCTTCGGCCCGACGTGATCGTGCGCCTGCCCGGCGGGCGCAAGCTGATCATCGACGCCAAATGCTCGCTCAACGCCTTCCTCGACGCGAGCGAGGAGACCGATGACGCCGCGCGCCTCGCCCACCTGCAGCGGCACGCGGCGGCGATCCGCACCCATGCCCAGCAGCTCGGCTCGAAGAATTACTGGGAGCAGTTCGGCGATGCGGCCGACTATGTCATCCTCTATATTCCCGGCGAGCATTTCCTGACCGCGGCGCTGGAGCAGGACGATCGCCTGTGGGACTGGTCGTTCGAGCGCCGCGTGCTGCTGGCGACGCCGACCAACCTCGTCGCCATCGCCCGCACCGTCGCCAGCGTCTGGCGGCAGGAGCGGCTCGCCGAGGAAGCGGCCGAAATTGCCCGGCTCGGCAAGGAGCTGCATTCGCGGCTGGCGACGATGGGCGGCCATGTCGCCAAGCTCGGCCGCAATCTCGAGCTGGCGACCGGTGCCTACAATGCGTTCGTCGGCAGCCTCGAGACGCAGGTCATGACCCAGGCCAGGAGATTCGAGGCGCTGGAGGTGTCCAGCGGCGCCAAGGAGATCGAGGCGCTGCCGGTGGTCGAGGCGGCGCCGCGCCCGCTGACCAAATTGTTCACCACCGAGGGCGGCAAGCCGAATTAACGCGCTGGCTGTGGAGTCCGCCGCAGCCTGATCGCGCCGGCCTCGCCGGTCAGCACCAGGGTGTTCGCGT
>DASQJU010000211.1:0-5017 GCA_035630915.1 Allosphingosinicella sp. | reverse complement strand
GCCCACGAGCTCGAAAATGCTGTCGAGAAGGTCACCGGCAATGGCGTCGCCGACGCGCTCGAGAGCCGCGGCCATCGCGTCACCCGGATCGACATGGACCGCAACATCGCCGCTCGTCTCGCCGATCTCAGCCCCGACGTCGTGTTCAACGCGCTTCACGGCACGCCCGGCGAGGACGGCACCGTGCAGGGCATGATGGACCTGATGGGTCTGCGCTACACCCACAGCGGCCTCGAAACCTCGGTGATCGCGATCGACAAGGAGCTGACCAAGATGGTCCTCGTTCCCCACGGCATCCGCATGCCGGAAGGGAAGATCGTCGCCAGCGAAAGCCTGTACGCGGCCGATCCGATGCCGCGGCCCTATGTGCTGAAGCCGGTCAACGAAGGCTCGTCGGTGGGCGTCGCGATCGTCACCGGCGAGGGCAATTACGGCGACCCGATCGGGCCCGGGGTCGAAGGGCCGTGGAAGCATTTCGCCCGGCTGCTCGCGGAGCCCTTCATCCGGGGGCGCGAGCTGACCGTGGCGGTGCTGGACGACGAGGCGCTGGCGGTGACCGAGCTTCGCCCCAAGTCCGGTTTCTACGATTACGACGCCAAATATACCGACGGGATGACCGAGCATGTCTGCCCCGCCGACATTCCCGGCGAGGTCGCCGAGGCGGCGATGGAGATGGCGCTCGACGCGCACCGGCATCTCGGCTGCAAGGGCGCCTCGCGCTCCGATTTCCGCTGGGACGACGAACGGGGCGTGAGCGGCCTCTATCTGCTGGAGGTCAACACCCAGCCGGGCATGACGCCGCTCAGCCTGGTGCCCGAGCAGGCAAAGGCGCGCGGCATCGACTATCCGACTTTGGTCGAGCGGATCGTCGAGGCGGCGTTGTGACGACGCGGATCTCCCGCGGCGCTCCGGCGCGGGGGCGGCAGAAGCCGCGCAATGCGCCGCGCGGCGTCAGCACCCGCCGGTCGAAGAAGAAGCCCGGCCTGCTGGAATATTTTGGCGTCTCTCCCGGCTGGGCGCGGCGGATCGGCAATGTCGTGCTGGCGACCATGACCTGCGCGGTGATCGTCGCCGCCGTTCTCGCCTTCCGCCTTCCGCAGCTCGCCGGCCTGGCGCTGGGCGAGGGCGTCGGCGGCGCCGGATTCACCCTGCGCCGGGTCGAGATCACGGGTGCGCAGCGAGTCTCGCGGCTGGCCATCTACAATGTCGCCTTCGATCAGGATTCGATGGCCATGCCGCTGGTCGATCTGCGGGCGACGCGCGAGCGGCTGATGCGCTTCGGCTGGATTCGCGAGGCGCGCGTCTCGCGGCGACTGCCGGATACGCTGGTGATCGACGTGGTCGAGCGGCAGCCGGTCGCGATCTGGCAGAACAACCAGCAACTGAGCCTGGTCGACAGCGACGGCGTGGTGCTGGAAGCGGTGCGGGTCGAGGCGATGCCGGACCTGCCGCTGGTGATCGGCCCCGACGCCAACCGCCACATCGACTCCCTCACCGTCCTGCTCCAGGCGGCGCCGCGGCTGCGTGCGCAGATCGCCGGCGCGACCTGGGTCGGCCAGCGCCGCTGGGACATCCGCTTCCAGAGCGGCGAAATGCTGGCCCTCCCCGAAGGCGCGGAGGAAGCGCGCCGGGCGATCACCCGCTTCGCGATGATGGACCAGCAGGATCCCCTGCTCGGCCGCGGCTTCGCCCGGATCGACATGCGCGATCCCCGGCGCACCTATGTCCGCATCTCGCGCGAGCCGGGTGCGATTGTGCCCGCACTCGCTCCGCCCGATCCGGGGCAGATCCCGCAAGACCTCGCGAGGACCATTTGATGGGGCGGCGGGCGCCCACCATTCCTGTTCGAAATCTGGTGGCGGCGCTCGACGTGGGCTCGTCCAAGGTCTGTGCGCTGATCGCCGAGCCGGGCGATGACGGGAAGCTTCGCATCCTCGGCACCGGCCAGCGCGAGAGCCGCGGAGTCAAGCGCGGCTTCATCGCCGACATGGAGAAGAGCGAGACCGCGATCCGCGAGGCGGTCGAGCAGGCGGAGCGCATCGCAGGGACCAATATCGACCAGGTGTTCGTCGGTTTCTCGGCGGGGGGCCTCGTAAGCAATGTCGCCGGAGTCGAGGTGGCGATCGGCGGCCGCAGGATCACCGCCGAGGACGTCGAGGCGCTGCTCGGCGCCGGCCAGGATTCGATCGACCCGGACGGGCGCGCGATCCTGCACGCCATTCCGGCCTTCTACACGATCGACGGAGTCGATGGCGTGAAGCAGCCGCGCGGGCTCCACGCCGACAAGATCGCGGTCGACATCCACGTTATCGCCGCCGACCAGCCGCCGGTGAAAAATCTCGATCTGTGCGTCCGATCCGCCCATTTGGGCGTTGAAGCGATCGTCGCCTCGCCGGTCGCGGCGGGGAAGGCCTGTTTGAGTGAGGAGGAGCGCGAGTTGGGTGTGGCGCTTGTCGAGCTGGGCGGAGGGGTGACCAACGTCTCGGTTTTCGCCGGCGGCATGCTCGTTGGCTTGAAATCGCTGGCGATCGGCGGCGCGGACATAACGGACGACATCGCCGCCGCCTTCGGCACCCGCCGCGCCGAGGCCGAGCGGATCAAATGCTTCTACGGCTCGGCGATGACCTCCCCGCGCGACAATCACGACATGATCGAGCTGGCGCCGATCGCCGGCGGCCAGGAAGGGATCGAGGCGGCGCGGATCACCCGTGCCCAGCTCGTCGCGGTCATCCGCCAGCGCCTCGAGCACCTCACCGCGCAGATCGAGGCCGCGCTCAAGCAATTGGGTTTCTCGGGGCCGTTCGGCCGCCAGGTCGTGCTGACCGGCGGCGGGGCGGAGCTGAAGGGCATCGCCGATTATGCCCAGGGCGTGCTCGGGCGGGCGGTGCGGATCGGCCGGCCGTCCATTCCTGGGCTGCCCGAAGCGCATAGCGGCCCCGCTTTTTCGACCCTTGCCGGGCTCGCCTTGTTCGCCGCGGCGGATGAAAACGACCTGCGCAGCGGGTTCGGCGGCGCCCCCTCGGGGGGCGACCGGGGCGGCGGCGGCTGGTTGCAGCGTCTGATTGCGGCTTTTCGGACTCAGTATTGATGAAATCTGGGGAAAACCTGAAGTGAGCGTTAACTTTTTACTCGCACCGCAGAATCGCTTCGTGCAAAACAGCTTAGAGGAAGCGCGTTGTGTTGCGCGAGGGCATAGGGGAGACAGCGCATGAGCATCGATTTCATCCGGCCGGAGGTTGAAGAGCTTCGCCCCCGGATCAGCGTGATCGGCGTCGGCGGCGCTGGCGGCAACGCCATTGCCAACATGATCCAGTCCGAGGTGCAGGGCGTCGACTTCATCGTCGCCAACACGGATGCCCAGGCGCTCAACCACAGCCTCGCCGATCGCAAGATCCAGCTCGGCCTGAAGATCACCCAGGGGCTCGGTGCCGGATCCCGGCCGGAAATCGGCAAGGCCGCGGCCGAAGAGGCGATCGACGAGATCGAGGCCGCGCTCGACGGCGCGCATATGTGCTTCATCGCCGCCGGCATGGGCGGCGGCACCGGGACCGGCGCCGCGCCGATCATCGCCAAGGCGGCGCGCGACCGCGGCATCCTCACCGTCGGGGTGGTGACCAAGCCGTTCAGCTTCGAAGGCGCGCGGCGCGGCCGCTCGGCCGAGGCCGGCATCGCCGAACTTCAGCAGCACGTCGATACGCTGATCGTCATCCCGAACCAGAATCTGTTCCGCATCGCCAACCCGAACACGACCTTCAAGGAAGCGTTCATGATGGCCGACGAGGTGCTCCAGCAGGGCGTGCGCGGGATCACCGACCTGATGGTCATGCCGGGCCTCATCAACCTCGATTTCGCCGACGTCCGCTCGGTGATGAGCGAGATGGGCAAGGCGATGATGGGCACCGGCGAAGGCTATGGCGACAACCGCGCCATCGAGGCCGCCGAGCAGGCGATCGCCAACCCGCTGCTCGACGGCGTCAGCATGAAGGGCGCCAAGGGCGTCATCATCTCGATCACCGGCGGCGAGGACATGCGCCTGATGGAGGTCGACGAGGCCGCCAACCACATCAAAGAGCTGGTCGACCCTGACGCCAACATCATCTGGGGCTCGGCTTTCAACAACGAGCTCGACGGCAAGATCCGCGTTTCGGTCGTGGCCACCGGCATCGGCGCCGAGGAGATCATGCCGATCCCGCAGCCGGCCAAGGTGTTCGCCTTCCCGGCCGCCCGTGCTGCCGAGCCGCCGCGGACCGAGGTCGCCCCCGAACCGGCGCAGATCACACTGACTCCGCCGGAGACGATGGCCGAGGAGACGCCGGCCATGGAAGCCGAGGCCGAGGAGGCTTACGAGCCGACCATGGCCGCGCCCGTCGAGGAAGAGGATGAGGGCGAAAGCGAAGAGCTGCTGCTCGACAGCGTCGACATGACCGCCGACGACGGCGAATTCGAGAGCGGCCCGGTCGCGATCGAAGACGTGCAGATCGGCAACGGTACGCGCTCCTGGCTGACCCATGAGGAAGCGCCGGCCGCGCCGCAAGCGCAGCCGATGCGCGAAGGCGGCACCTTGTTCGAGCGGATGTCGAACATCGCCCGCGGCGCGGCCAAGGCCCAGGTCGAAGACGAGAGCGGCGAGGATGGTCCGCGGATGCGCACCGGCACGCGCGATCCGCTCGACATTCCGCGCTTCCTCAACCGCCAGAACAACCAGTAGAATTAGGCGCCTCCCCGCGAAAACCTGCGGGGAGGCGGCCTTTCATCTTCTGGCGGAACCGGCTGGCCGCAGGTTGGGCCCGCGAGTTATTGCGTCGACCGCCAGAGACCTATTTACCGGAGCTATGACGATATCGGCGGGGTTTCGCCGCGGCTTCTTGGTCGCGGCGGCGGGGACATTGTTGACCGGAGGGGCGGCACGCGCCCAGGAGATGGACGCGCCCGAGACGTCGGCGCGCGCACAGGTTCCACAGGGCGCGATCGTCCAGCCGCTCGATACCGGGCCCGGCGCGGAGCTGCGCCGCAACCT
>DASQJU010000210.1:0-6049 GCA_035630915.1 Allosphingosinicella sp. | reverse complement strand
ACGCCCCGTTCCGCACGGTGACGGTCTCCTTGCCGGCGTTGATCAGGTCCGCGTCGACCTCGTCGTCATACGGGAACGGCCCGATGCCGAGCATGCCGTTCTCGGATTGGAGAGTCACTTCCATCCCGGCCGGAATGTTGTTGGCGACCAGCGTCGGAATGCCGATGCCGAGATTGACGTAATAGCCGTCGCGCAGCTCCTTCGCGGCCCGCGCGGCCATCTGATTGCGGTCCCAGGGCATCAATATCTCCCGTCCAAATACTCGACCGTCATGCCGCAGATAAGGTGAAGGCCACCTGGAGCGGTAGCGTCGATGCCGCCCCAACCCTGTGCGGGCGGGCTGTCCGCGGCCGCGGCCTGGAGCGCGCCGAGTATCTCGTTCCCCATCGCGCGCACGATCGAAATTGTATCGGAAGCCCGGAGCGCGGCAACCACCCGGGACGAATAGGCGTCGGTCACGGCGGGATCCATGAAGCGCCGCGGCTCGGTGAACAAAGCCTGTTGCGGAACCACCGACAGGACGGCGGAGCGATAGGCGGCCTTCCACGCCAGGAGGTGACGGTCGAACGCGCCGCGCCACGCCTGGCGATAGGCGACGCAGGCGCGCTCACGTCCGAGCGCGGCAAAGGCGTTGCGCGTGACCTCATGCCGATCGAGCGGTCCGCTCAACATGCCCTTGAGCTGGAACGTCGGATAGAAGATCCGGTCTATCGCCTGCTCGACGGTCTCGGCCGCCGGCGGAGCGGGCGCCGCCTGAGCAGCCAGCAGCAGGGCAAGGAGCGCGCTCTGGCTCATGCCGCCTCCCTCTCGCGTACGGTTCGGAACTCGATCTTCTTGTCGTAGGGCGCGCCCAGGACCATCCGCTTCACGTAGATGCTCGGCAGGTGAATCGAGTCCGGCTCGAGGCTTCCGACCGGCACGATCTCCTCGACCTCCGCGACGCAGATCTTGCCCGAGGTTGCCGCGGGCTGGTTGAAGTTGCGGGCGGTCTTGCGGAAGACGAGGTTGCCCGCCTCGTCCGCCTTCCAGCCTTTCACGATCGAAAGATCGGCGCGAATGCCGCGCTCGAGGATGTAGGTCTCCCCGTCGAACTCCTTGTGCTCCTTGCCCTCGGCGACCTGGGTGCCGACGCCGGTCTTGGTGTAGAAGCCTGGAATGCCCGCGCCGCCGGCGCGCATCCGCTCGGCGAGCGTTCCCTGCGGACAGAACTCGACCTCGAGCTCCCCGGCCAGATACTGCCGCTCGAACTCCTTGTTCTCGCCCACATAGGAGGAGATCATCTTCTTCACCTGCCGCGTGCGCAGCAGCTTGCCGAGGCCCTCATTGTCGATCCCGGCATTGTTGGAGGCGATGGTGAGGTCCTTGACGCCCGAGGCCTGGATCGCGTCGATCAGCCGCTCCGGGATGCCGCACAGACCGAAGCCCCCGGCGCAGATCGTCATGCCGTCGAACAGCAACCCGTCGAGCGCGGCGGCGGCATCCGGGTAGATTTTCTTCATGCGCGAGGCTCCCTTGGACGAGAGCGCGATAGTCGCGCCGCGCGCGTCAGGTCAACCGGCCCGGGTCTTAACGCGGGGGAAACTGCGCGGCGTTATGAAGGGGCGCCCGCGCATCAGGAAAAACGCCCTTGCTCCACATGCCCGACCGGCCCGAGCCGGCGCTCGCCACGCCGTTCCGGATCAATCCCGAGCTCGATCTCGCCGCGATCCGCCGCGCCTATGAAACGGAGGGCCGGGTGCGGATCTACGGCCTGCTCGCCGACGGCGCCGTCCAGCTCCACGAGCATCTCACCGCCCGGCGCGACTGGATCTACCTGATCAACAACGGCCCGGACGTGCTCGAGATAGACCCTGCCGAGCGGGCGCGCCTCGGCAAGCGCCGCTGGGCGGCGCTCGAACAAGAAGCGCACCTGCGCGTGCGCGACGCCTTCCAGTACCGTTACCAGGCCCTGCGCGTGCCGACGCCCGAGGAAATGGCCGCGCTCGACGATCCGCTGACCGATTTCGCCCGCTTCATGCAGAGTCCGGAGATGCTCGACTTCCTGCGCGCGGCGACCGGCCATGAGGCGCTGAGCTTCACCGACGGCCAGGCCACCGCCTACGGAGCCGGGGACTTCCTCACCGGCCACGACGACGACGTCGAAGGCAAGGACCGGCTCGCCGCCTATGTGTTCGGGCTGACGCCCTATTGGCGGCTCGAATATGGCGGTCTGCTGCTGTTCCACGGCGCGCACGACCGCACCGCCGCGGGCAACGTGCCGCGCTTCAACACGCTCGATCTGTTCTCGGTGCCGCAGCAGCACAGCGTGTCGCTCGTCACCCCCGCCGCGCCGCACCGCCGCTTCGCGGTGACCGGCTGGCTGCGGAGCGGCTCGCGCTAACCAATTAACGGATTTCCGCCCTCCTGTCCCTCGCCGGGACGGCCGATTTTTCACAGTTGTCCGAGCCGCTGGAGCCTGTCACGCACCCCTCACACCAGCCCGGGTCGGCTGATGAACGAGGGGGCCCCGCCCCGAGCACAGGAGACATCGAAATGCGCGATCTTCACGATTTTGAGCTTTCGCAGGTCAGCGGCGCGGGCTGCTCGCCCTGCCCGCCCAGCAAGACCAAGAACAACAACGGCTACGGCAACGGCGCCGAGTCCGGCCCGGCGCCGGGCAATTCGGGCGCGCACAACCCGCAGCTGACCACCCAGAATTCGGGTCCCAAGGGTCCCCGTTAAGGCTCCACGGGCCAAGGTGGAGAGCCCCGGCGGCCGCGAGGCCCCGGGGCTTTTTGCTGCCTAGCCCTTGAGCTTCGCCAGCACGCCCTGGAGCTGCATGGCGTTGGACATGTCGCCCTCGACCTTGAGCTTGCCCTGCATGAAGGCGGTCATGCCGTCGAGCCTGCCGGCGGCGAGGTCCTCCCAGTCGCTCCAGTCGACCTTGATCGTCGTGTCGGCAGCGCCGTCTTCCTCGGTCACCGCATTGGCAACGCCGTCGAGCATGACCACGCCCGGATCGCCGAAGTCGAGCTTGACGCGCTTGCCGGGGACGAAAGCCCTGGCCTCGTTGAGCCGCGTGGCCATCTCGCTCTTGGTCATGATCTCTGCTCTCCGTTGGACGATTGCGACTCCCTGACTTTCGCCGCCGCGCCCGTCAAGCCGCCTCCTTCCCTCCCCGCCCCAAGCCCGCTAGTCGGGCGGGCATGGACGCCGCCGAAGCCATCCACGAAAAGCTCGTCGCCAGGCTGAAAAGCGGGCGGCTGCCGCGGCGCCTCGTCGGCGTGCAGCCGGACGAAGTCGGCCTTTCGCGCGATGCGATGGTCGAGCTGCTGTACAGCCAGATGACCAGCCGCCAGATGGACCGGCTGTCGCGCAGATTGCAGGCGCGCGGCGAGGGCTTCTATACGATCGGCAGCTCGGGCCACGAGAACAACGCCGCGGTGGCCGAAGCCTTCCGCCTCGGCGACATGGCCTTCCTCCACTATCGATCCAACGCCTTCCAGATCCACCGCGCCAAGACGCTGCCGGGGCAGACGCCGTGCTGGGACATGCTGCTGAGCTTCGCCGCCTCGGCCGAGGACCCGATCTCGGGCGGGCGGCACAAGGTGATCGGATCGAAGCCGCTCAACATCCCGCCGCAGACCAGCACGATCGCCTCGCACCTTCCCAAGGCGGTCGGCGCGGCGTTCAGCATCGGTATCGCGCGGACTCTGAAGCTCGAGGAGACGGTGCTGGCGCGGGATTCGATCGTGCTGTGCAGCTTCGGCGATGCGTCGGCCAACCATTCGACCGCGCAAGGCGCGTTCAACACCGCGGCATGGGCGGCCTATCAGGGCTCCCCAATGCCGCTTGTCTTCCTCTGCGAGGACAACGGCATCGGCATTTCGACGCGAACACCGCGCGGCTGGATCGCGGCCACCTTCCAGGACCGCGAGTCGCTGAAATACATTCATTGCAGCGGCCTCGACATGGTCGACGCCTATCGCGGCGCGGAGGCCGCCGCCCGCCATGCGCGGACCGAGCGCAGGCCCGTCTTCCTCCACATGGATTGCGTGCGGCTCTACGGCCATGCCGGATCGGACATGCAGAGCGCGTACATGCCAAAGGCGCAGATCGAGGCCGACGAGGAGCGCGATCCTTTGCTCTACAGCGCCGCCTTGCTGGTCGAGCAGGGCATTCTTTCCGAAGAGCAGATCCTCGAAATCTACAACGAGACGGAAGCGACGCTCGCGCGGGTTGCCGAGCAGGCGATCACTCGGCCGAAAATCACCACCAGCGCCGCGGTGATCGACAGCCTGGTCCCGCCCAAGCGCGAGCTGCCGCCGGCCAACACGCCCTCGGACGAAGACCGCAATGCGCTCTTCGCCCGCGACTCGGCGATGATGGACAAGCCGCAGCATATGGCGCGGCTGCTGTCCTGGGCGCTCGCCGATCTGATGCTCGCCCACAAGAACGTCATCGTCGCCGGCGAGGATGTCGGGCCCAAAGGCGGAGTCTACAACGTCACCGCCAAGCTGCACGAACGGTTCGGCTCGGCGCGGGTGATCAACACCCTGCTCGACGAGCAGTCGATCCTCGGCCTCGGCATCGGCGCGGCGCATAACGGCTTGCTGCCGATCACCGAGATTCAGTTTCTCGCTTACGTCCACAATGCCGAGGACCAGCTGCGCGGCGAGGCGGCGACGCTCAGCTTCTTCTCTGACGGCCAGTACACCAATCCGATGATCGTCCGCATCGCTGGGCTCGGCTACCAGAAGGGCTTCGGCGGCCATTTCCACAATGACAACAGCCTCGCCATCTTCCGCGACATTCCGGGCCTGATCCTCGCCGTCCCCAGCAATGGCGCCGACGCGGTCGAGATGCTGCGGGAATGCGCGCGCCTGGCGCGTGAGGAGCAGCGCGTGATCGTCTTCCTCGAGCCGATCGCGCTCTACATGACCCGCGACCTGCACGAAGAAGGCGACGGCCTGTGGACCGCGCCCTACGCGGCGCCCGGCGACGCGAAGCCGATCCGGCTCGGCGATCTCGGAGTCCAAGGCGATGGCACCGATCTCGCCATCGTCACCTACGGCAACGGCTATTACCTTTCGCGCCAGGCGGAGAAGATCCTCGCCGTGCAGCACAAGCTGAAGCTTCGCGTCATCGACCTGCGCTGGCTCGCGCCGCTGAACGAGGACGGCCTGATCGCGGCGACCGAGGGATGCAAGCGCGTGCTGATCGTCGACGAGTGCCGCATGACGGGTTCGCAAAGCGAGGCGCTGATGGCCCTGTTCGCCGAGCGCGCGCCGGACACGCCCTGCGCGCGGATCACCGCGGAGGACAGCTTCATCCCGCTCGGTCGGGCAGCGACCCTGACCCTGCCGAGCCGCGATTCGATTGTCGCCGCGGCGCTGGAGCTTGCCCGTGGTTGAGAAGCTCTCGGCGCTCGTCGTCTGCCCGGGCCGCGGCACCTACGGCAAAAGCGAACTCGGCTATCTGAAGCGCTTCCACGCCGACAAGGCGGAGCTGATCGACTCCTTCGACCAGCTGCGCGCCAGGCGCGGCCAGCCGGCTATCTCGGAACTCGACGGCGCCGAACGCTACAGCCCCGCCCTGCACACACGCGGCGACATCGCATCGCCGTTGATCTTCTCCGCTTCCTACGCCGATTTCCTGGCCATCGACCGCGAGCGTTTCTCCGTCACCGCGGTGACGGGTAACTCGATGGGCTGGTATACGGCGCTCGCTGTCGGCGGCGCGGCGAGCGCCGAACGCGGCTTCGAGATCGTCGATGCGATGGGCGAGAACAGCCAGGCGGGCGAGCCGGGCGGGCAAGTGCTGCTGACCCTGATCGACGAGGATTGGCGCCCGGTGCCCGGCCTGCGCGAGCAGGTGCTCACCCTGGTCGAGCGCGTGGACGGGCTCTACGTCTCGATCGAGCTCGGCGGCATGATGGTCGTCGCCGGCACCGAGAAAGCGCTCGAGACCCTGCTCGCCGAAGCCCCGCCAACTCCGGCGCGCGATCCGCTGCGGCTGGTCAATCACGGCCCCTTCCACACGCCGTTGATGAAGGGCTCATCCGCGCGCG
>DASQJU010000209.1:0-3550 GCA_035630915.1 Allosphingosinicella sp. | reverse complement strand
CGGCAAAGGAAACGAAAAGGCGCGAAAATTGGGGAATGTCCCTGTTTTTGACCGGCCGGCGGGGCCCGCCGATCCGTTTGCCGCCGCCTTGCGCGGCTTCGGTCCGGTCGGCCTCCTGGCCATCCTCGTCATCGCGCTCGGCAATCTCCTCTTCGTGCCGCTCAGCGCTCTGCTGGTGCTGGCCTGGGCCTGGCGCGCGGGCCTGCCCTGGCGCGACATCGGCCTCGCCCCGCCGCGCAGCTGGGCGGCCACGATCCTGGTCGGCCTCCTCTTCGGCGCCGCGTTCAAGCTCGTCATGAAGGCGCTGGTCATGCCGTTGCTGGGCGCGCCGCCGATCAACGCGGCCTATCATCATCTGGCCGGCGACAGCGCCGCCTTGCCCGGCATGCTCTACCTCATTCTGGTCGGCGCGGCGTTCGGCGAGGAAATCCTGTTCCGCGGCTTCCTGTTCGAGCGGCTCGGCCGCCTGCTCGGGTCCGCTCCGCTGGCGAAAGCGGCGATCGTGCTGCTGTCCTCGATACTGTTCGGCCTCGCCCACACCCCGGAACAGGGCGTGCCCGGCATGCAGCAGGCCCTGATCGTCGGCCTCGTCCTGGGTGGCATCTATGCGAGGACCGGCCGGCTGTGGCTGCCGATCGCCGCCCATGCCGGCTTCGACCTCGCCGCGCTGGCGATCATCTACTGGGACGTCGAAACCGAGGTCGCGACCGCCGTGTTCGGCTAGAGCCGCCCGAATTCCTGGTTGCTCGGCTTCTTGCCGAAGGCGCGGCGCTGGCAGAGCGGGTTGGTCTCTTCTTCCAGCAACGTCATCGTCCGCTCGTAGAGCGGGCGCAGCCGGGCGACCTCGGGGATGATGTCGTCGGGGAAGAAGCGCGATTCGAGCGCCCGGCGCCCGGCCTGCTCGATCTTTTCGGCGAGCAAGGCGAGCGGCTCGGCGCCGAACTGGCGGGCTTCGGCCTTCATCGTGTGCGCCGGCAGCACAAGGGCGGCCGCGTCCTCGCGGTGAGTCGCCTCCTCGATCCGGGCGACCGATTTCTCGCCGTCCTCGCGGAAATAGCCGAGGATGCGCACGAAATTGGCCCCCAATTCGGTGCGCATGCGCTGGAATTCACTCCAGTCCACATATTCGACAGCGGCGTCCAAGCCCAAATTCCCCTTTGTCCCAGCAGGCCGAATCTAGACCCCGCCGGTAAACAGGTCGTTGACGTTGGACGAGGCGATCCCCGCAAAGGCGGGATCAGTCCTTGGCGCGGTCCCCGAAGGGGTTGCGCGACGCGCGGGCATGGAGCCGCACAGGGACAGCGCCGAAACCGAGCTCGCGGCGGATGCCGTTGATCAGGTAGCGCAGGTAGGAATCAGGGAGCTGATCGACCCGCGTGCCGAACAGGACGAAGCTCGGCGGCCGCGTGTTGACCTGGGTGATGTAGCGCAGCTTGATCCGCTTGCCGCCCGGCGCCGGCGGCGGGTTCTTCTCGACCGCATTCTCGAACCAGCGGTTCAATTGCCCGGTCGAAACCCGCTGCGACCAGGCTTCCCGCACCTCGAATGCAGCCTGGAGCAGCTGGTCGATCCCCTTGCCGGTCTTGCCGGAGACGGTGAGCACCGGCACGCCGCGGGCCTGGCTCAACCCCTCCTCCAGTGCCGCCTTCACGCCGTTGAACAGGCTCGAGGCATTTTCCGCCACGTCCCATTTGTTGATCGCGATGACCAGCGCGCGGCCTTCCTGAAGGACGTTGTCGGCGATCCTGAGGTCCTGCGCCTCCAGCCCGCGAGTCCCGTCGAGCAGCAGTACGACGACCTCGGCGAAATCGACCGCGCGGCGGGCGTCGGCGACCGACAGTTTCTCGAGCTTGTCCTCGACCTTGGCCTTCTTGCGCATGCCGGCGGTGTCGATCAGGCGAACCGGGCGGCCCTGCCACTCCCAGTCGATGGAGATGCTGTCGCGGGTGATCCCGGCCTCGGGACCGGTGATCAGCCGCTCCTGCGAAATGATCCGGTTGATCAAAGTCGATTTGCCGGCATTGGGGCGGCCGACGATGGCGAGCTTCAGCGTCGGATCGCCTTCGGGCTCTTCCTCCTCGGGCTCCCCCTCGCGCTCGATATGCGGGCGCAGATGCTCGAACAGGTCGACAATCCCCTCGCCATGCTCGGCGCTGAGCGCGATCGCCTCGCCCTGGCCCAGGGCCCATGCCTCGAGGATGCCGGTCTCGCCCGAGCGCCCCTCGGCCTTGTTGGCGACGAGAATGACGGGAGTCGCCTCCGAGCGCAGCCAGCGCCCGATCTCCTCGTCGAGCGGGGTCACGCCGACGCGCGCGTCGATCATGAACAGGGCCACGTCTGCCTCGCGCACCGCCGCGGTCGTCTGAGCGCGCATCCGCCCCGGCAACGTCTCGGGATCCTCGTCCTCGTAGCCGGCGGTGTCGATCACCCGGAAGTCGAGCCCGAGCAGGCTCGCCTCGCCCTCGCGCCGGTCGCGGGTCACGCCCGGCCGGTCGTCGACAAGCGCCAGCCGCTTGCCAACCAGCCGGTTGAAAAGCGTGGACTTGCCGACGTTGGGACGTCCAACGATGGCGACTGTGGGCAGTTTGGGCATGAGACCCGCCGCCCTGCCGCTTTAGCGGTAGGCGGTCAACCTACCCTCGGTGTCGAGCACGTAGAGCGTGCTCCCCGCCACGATCGGCGGCAGCGACATCGGCGTGCGGTGATCGACCGTGGAGATGATCGATCCATCGGTCGGCGAGACATAGGCGATCTGCCCCTCCGAGCTGACCAATACGAGCCGGTTGCCGGCGAGCACCGGACCACGCCAGAAGATCGGGCCCTCGCCGTGCCGCACCCTGATCTGGCCGGTATTGCGGTCGGGCTCGCTCCGCCGCTCCGGCCGGCGGAAACCCGGGAGCTGCGAGATCCAGCGGATCCGGCCCGAGGCGCGCGACACGGCCAGCAGCTGCGCCCGGTCGTTGACCACGAACACCCATTCGCCCGCGACCCACGGAGTCGAGATGCCGGCGATGTTGAGCTCCCAGACGCGCTGGCCGGTGATCAGCTCGACCGCGACCATGCGGCCGCCCTGGCCGATCGCGAAGACGCGGCCATTGTCGATCACCGGATCAGCGTCGATATCGGAAAGCGTGCCGACGGTGGTGCTGATGCCCGTCCGCGCCAGCGCGTCCTGCCACACGGTCTGGCCGTTCTCGTAGCGATAGGCTGTGAGCTCGCCCGACGAATAGCCGGCGACGATCGTGCTTTGCGAGAAGGCCGGGGCGGCGCTGCCGAACACGCCGGCGAGCTCGGGCGAGCCTGCCTCGTTCCAGCGGGGAGCGCCATTGGAGGCGTCGAGCGCGAAGAGCTGGCTGTCCTGGCTGAGCACGTAAACGGTGTCGTTGGCGACGGTCGGCGCGCCGCGCAGCGGCCCACCCGGCTTCACCATCCAGACCTGGGCGCCGGTGGCGGCGTCGAGCGCCGCCGCGTCGCCAGCGCCGTTGGTGGCGTAGACGCGGCCATTGTCGAAGCTGACACCGCCGCCGAACAGGGCGTCCTCGGGGCTGGT
>DASQJU010000208.1:0-7470 GCA_035630915.1 Allosphingosinicella sp. | reverse complement strand
CTGGCCAAGAAGATCGGCCTCGGCACGACGCGCAAGCGCACCAAGAAGTAGTCGTCAAAAACGGCAGGGCGAAGCGCCATCCTCGGCAACGGGGGTGGCGCTTTCCCTATTTTCGGGCGCTTTGCTCCCGCCGCGTTCTGCTCTAAGACCTCGCGAGATGACCCGCAGCATCGATATCGAGGCACTTTGCGCCGAGAAGGGTCTGAGGATCACTGAGCAGCGCAAGGTCATCGCGCGCGTGCTCGGCGAGTCCGAGGACCATCCGGACGTCGAAGCGCTCCATGCCCGCGCCTCTGCGGTCGATCCGGGAATCTCGATCGCCACCGTCTACCGCACGGTCCGCCTGTTCGAGGAGGCCGGCATTCTCGAGCGCCACGATTTCGGAGACGGCCGCGCCCGCTACGAGGCCGCGGCCGAAACCCACCACGATCACCTGATCGACGTCGAGACCGGCAACGTCATCGAGTTCGTCGACGAGGAGCTCGAGCAGCTCCAACGCCGGATCGCCGAGAAGCTGGGCTTCCGCCTCGTCGACCATCGCATGGAGCTCTACGGCGTCGCCCTCAGCCGCGAGCAATAGCGCCGTGCGCTTCTGGCTGCGTCTGACGGCGATCGCCGCAGGCCTCCTTATATGCCTGCCCCTTCACTATCTCTGGCGGCTGTTTCGCGCCCGATCGATCTGGCCCCAGATCTTTCTCGCCTATGTGGGCCGCTGCGCCGGGATGCGGGTGCGGATCGAAGGGACGCCAATCAAGTCCCACGTCCTGTATGCCGCAAACCACGTCTCCTGGCTGGACATCCTCGCGCTCGGCGGCGCCACGCCGGCCGTGTTCGTCGCCCGCCACGATGTCGAGGAATGGCCGATGGTCGGCTGGCTCGCGGGGATCAACGACACGATCTACGTCGCCCGCCACGCCCGCAGCGAGGTCCAGGAACAGGCGGACCAGCTGCGCCGCGCCCTTGCCGCGGGCCGCGCGCTGGCCTTGTTCGCGGAGGGAACGACCAACGGCGGCCCCGAACTGCTGCCCTTCCGCGCCAGCCTGTTCGCCTCGCTCTACCCCCCACTCGATGGCGTCGCCGTCCAGCCGGTGGCGATAGACTACGGACCGATCGCCGAGGAGATCGCGTGGGTCGGCGCGGAGAGCACCGGGGCCAACGCCAAGAGGGTGATGTCGCGCAAGGGATCGTTCGTCGTGACCTTGCGCTTTCTCGATCCGATCGACCCCGCTGAAAGCGGAAACCGCAAGCTTCTGGCCAATCAGGCGCGCTCAGCGGTCGGCGCGGCGCTCGGGAAGGCGGACTCGGCTTTCGGAGCGGGCGGTGATCCCCTATAGCCCCGTCAATGAAGTCCCCCGATCCGCGTACTTTCGAGGTCAAGTCGTTCGGCTGCCAGATGAACGTCTATGACGGCGAGCGCATGGCCGAGCTGCTGGAGGCCGAGGGCCTGAGTGCCGCCGCCGACGGCGAGGAAGCCGACCTCGTCGTCCTCAACACCTGCCACATCCGCGAAAGGGCCGCCGAGAAGGTCTATTCCGATATCGGCCGGCTGATGAAGCGCGACACGACGCCGATGATCGCGGTCGCCGGCTGCGTCGCCCAAGCGGAAGGAGCTGAGATTCCGCGCCGGGCGCCGGGCGTCGACATCGTCGTCGGCCCGCAGGCCTATCACAATCTGCCCGAGCTGGTGCGCCAGGCGTCGCGCGGCGAGCGCGCGCTCGACACCGCGATGCCGCCGCTCTCCAAATTCGGCGCCCTCCCCGCGCGGCGCAAACAGGGCCCCAGCGCCTTCCTCACCGTCCAGGAAGGCTGCGACAAGTTCTGCACCTATTGCGTGGTGCCCTATACGCGCGGCGCCGAGGTCAGCCGCCCGTTCGGCGCGATCGTCGACGAGGCGAAGGCGCTGGTCGACGCCGGCGCCCGCGAGATCACCCTGCTCGGCCAGAACGTCAACGGCTGGCGCGACGGGGATGGGCGCGGTCTGGAGGCGCTGATCGTCGCGCTCGACGCCATTCCGGGCCTCGCGCGCATCCGCTACACGACCAGCCATCCCAACGACATGACCGAGGGGCTGATCCGCGCCCATGCCGAGGTCGAAAAGCTGATGCCCTATCTGCACCTGCCGGTGCAGTCGGGCTCGAACCGCGTGCTCAAGGCGATGAACCGCAGCCACACGACCGACTCCTACCTGCGCATTCTCGAGACGGTCCGCGCCGCGCGGAGCGACATCGCGCTCTCGGGCGACTTCATCGTCGGCTTCCCGGGCGAGACCGAGGCGGAATTCGAAGAGACGCTGCGGATCGTCGAGGCGGTGAACTATGCCCAGGCTTTCTCGTTCAAATATTCGCCCCGCCCCGGCACGCCGGCGTCCAATATGGAGGATCAGATCGCGCCCGAAGTGATGGACGAGCGCCTGCAGCGGCTTCAGGCCCTGCTTGGCGCCCAGCAGCACGCCTTCAACCAGGCCAGCGTCGGCAAGCGCACCGCGGTGCTGCTCGAGCGCCCGGGCCGCAAGCCCGGCCAGCTCATCGGCAAATCCCCCTGGCTCCAGTCGGTCCACCTCGAAACCGACGCCGCGATCGGGGATCTGGTTGAAGTCGAACTCCTCTCCGCCGGCCCCAACAGCCTGGCCGGCGCGGAATTGATGAAGGTGGCCGCTTGATGGCGCAGAACAAGAAAACCGACGCCGCCCCGGGCCCCCGCGCCCGGCTTGAGATCGAGTTCGAGCAGCCGCATCTGCTCGGCCCCCTGTTCGGCGAGTTCGACCGCAATCTGGTGGCGATCGAGGACCGCCTGGGCGTCTACATTGCCGCGCGCGGCACCAAGGTGCAGATCGAAGGCGAGCCCGAGGCCGCCACGCGCGCCCGCGAGGTATTGCTCGGCCTCTACAACCGGCTCGACGAGGGCCACGACATCGACGCCGAGCTGGTCAATGCGATCATCGCCATGTCCGGCCAGCCGACGCTGGAGGGGATCGTCGCCCCCGAGGTGATCGAGCCGCCCAAGGTGATGATCCGCACCCGCAAGAAGACGATCGTCCCGCGCTCCAAGCAGCAGGCCGTCTATATGGAGTCGCTGAACCGCGACGACATGATCTTCGCGCTCGGCCCGGCGGGCACCGGCAAGACCTATCTGGCGGTCGCCCAGGCAGTGCAGCAGCTGATCGGCGGCAGCGTGGATCGGCTGATCCTGTCGCGCCCGGCGGTCGAGGCCGGCGAGCGGCTCGGCTTCCTCCCGGGGGACATGAAGGAGAAGGTCGATCCCTATCTCCGCCCGCTCTACGACGCGCTCTACGACATGCTGCCGACCGAGCAGGTCGAAAGGCGGATCGCTTCGGGCGAGATCGAGATCGCGCCGATCGCCTTCATGCGCGGCCGTACGCTCTCCGACGCCTTCATCATCCTTGACGAGGCGCAGAACACCACGCCGCAGCAGATGAAGATGTTCCTGACCCGCTTCGGCATGCGCAGCCGCATGGTGATCTGCGGCGACCCCAACCAGACCGATTTGCCCACCGGCGCTACGTCGGGCCTGAACGACGCGGTCGGGAAGCTGGAAGGCATCGAGAAGATCTCGATGATCCGCTTCGGCGCCGGCGACGTCGTGCGCCACCCGCTCGTCGGGCGCATAGTCGAGGCCTACGAAGGCCCGGGGGCGTGATCGGGGTCGAGACCGACGTTTCGGACGACTGGGACAGTCGCACCGACTGGCCCGCGCTCGCCCGGCGCGCGGTCCACGCGGCAATCGCCAGCAGCCGCCATCCGGGACTTTCCGACAGCGAGGTTTCCCTGCTCTTCACCTCCGATGAGGAGGTCCGCGCGCTGAACGCCGCCTGGCGCGGCAAGGAAAAGGCGACCAACGTCCTCTCCTTCCCGATGGCCGAAGGCGCGGAGGAGATCGCCAGCGCCCAACTGCTCGGCGACATCGTGCTCGCCGCCGGTGTCTGCGCGCGCGAGGCGGCCGAACGCCACGTCGCGCTCGAAACCCATGCGGCGCATCTGGTGGTGCACGGCACGCTCCATCTGCTAGGTTACGACCATGAAACGAACGACGCGGATGCCGAAGAGATGGAAGAGACGGAGCGCCTGGCGCTCGCCGCCATCGGCATCGCCGATCCCTATCAAGTGAGCGAGGTAGAAGCCTAGCCTTATGGAAGACGACAGTCCCGGCGCGCAGAACGGCCGGACATTCTGGAGCGGCCTTCGTTCCCTCATCTTCGGCGACAATGGCGAAGCCACTTTGCGCGACGAGATCGAGGAGGCGATCGAGAATCGCGAGGGCGAGGTGCCGAGCGTCGGCGACCTGTCGCACGTCGAGCGGCAGATGTTGCTCAACATCCTCCATTTCGGCGAGAAGACGGCCGGCGACGTCGCCGTGCCGCGCGGCGACATCTACGCGGTCCCGGCCTCGACGGGCTTCGCCGCGCTGATCGCGGCCTTCTCGGAAGCCGGCCACAGCCGGATGCCGGTGTTCGAGGACAGCCTCGATACGGTGATCGGCATGATCCACGTCAAGGACGTGTTCGCGGTCCAGACCGGCGGCGCCCCGGCGCCCGACGACATCCGCACCCTGATGCGCACCCCGCTCTACGTGCCCGAATCGATGGGCGTGCTCGATCTGCTGGCGCGGATGCGCGCCGAGCGCGTGCACCTCGCCATCGTCGTGGACGAGTTCGGCGGCACCGAGGGACTGCTGACTATCGAGGATGTCGTCGAGGAGATCGTCGGCGACATCGAGGACGAGCATGACGACGAGGTGACCGACCTGCTGGTGCCGGGCGAGGACGGCCTGTGGGACGCCGACGCGCGGGCCGAGCTCGACGACGTCGCCAAGGTGATCGACGCTCGGCTGGCGGCGGTGGAGGAGGATGTCGACACGCTCGGCGGCCTCGCCTTCGTGCTCGCCGGCTGTGTGCCGAAAACCGGCCGGATCCTGGAACATCCGAGCGGCTGGAGACTTGAGGTGGTCGACAGCGACACCCGCCGCGTCCGCCGACTCCGCCTGCACCCTCCAGAGGAGCGCGAAGCGGCCGATTGACGGGCGACCGGCTCCGCTAGGCAATCCATGCCGGGCGCGTTACGAACGCGCCATGGGCTTCGAACATATCCGGCTCGAGCTGACCCCCGCGGCGGTCGGAGTCATCACGCTCAACCGCCCGGACTCGCTCAATGCGTTGAGCGCCGCGATGCTCGACGAGATTCGCGCGGCGGTGGACAGCCTGCCGGAAACGGGCGCACGTTGCTTGCTGCTGAGAGGTGAAGGCCGCGGCTTTTCGAGCGGCGCGGACCTCGCCTCGGGCGGCGGGCTTCCGGACGACGTGGGCGCGGCGCTCGAAGCGCATTTCAATCCGCTGATCGAGGCGGTCTTCGCGCTTCCAATCCCGGTGGTTGCCGCGGTCAACGGGCCCTGCGCCGGCGCCGGCTGCAGCCTCGCGCTCGCCGCCGACATCGTGATCGCCGGCCGCTCCGCTTATTTCCTCCAGGCCTTCGTCAATATCGGCCTGATCCCCGACGCCGGCGCGACCTGGCTGCTGCCACGGCTCGCCGGCCGCGCGCGGGCGATGGAGATGATGATGCTCGGCGAGCGCATTCCCGCCGAGCAGGCGCTCGACTGGGGCATGATCGCCCGTGTCGTCGATGACGAGACCTTGGAATCAGAGGCACTGGCGCTTGCAACACGCCTCGCCCAAGGCCCGACCATCGCTTACGGCCTGATCCGCCGGCTGGCCCGCGGGGCGGAGCATTTGCCGCTCACCGACGCGCTCGGCGCCGAGCGCATCGCCCAGCGCGACGCGGGCCGCACCGACGACTTCAAGGCCGCCGTGATCTCCTTCCTCCAGAAACAGAAGCCGCGCTTCGACGGGCGCTAGATTGCCTCGCTCGGTTCCGGCGCATAGAACGCGCGCCATGGCTACCACTATCGAAGAACTCGAACGGCGCCGCGAGCAGGCGCGCCTCGGCGGCGGCGAGAAGAGGATCGCGGCGCAGCACGCCAAGGGCCGGTTGACCGCGCGCGAGCGGCTGACAGTGCTGCTCGATCCCGGCAGCTTCGAAGAATATGACATGTACGTCGAGCATAATTGCGTCGATTTCGGCATGGAGACGCAGAAGGTCCCGGGCGACGGCGTCGTCACCGGATCAGGCACGATCAACGGCCGGCTGGTCTTCGTCTTCGCCCAGGATTTCACCGTGTTCGGCGGCTCGCTCTCCGAGCGCCACGCGCAGAAAATCTGCAAGGTGATGGACATGGCGATGAAGGTCGGCGCGCCCGTCATCGGTCTCAACGACAGCGGCGGCGCGCGCATCCAGGAGGGCGTCGCGAGCCTCGCCGGCTATGCCGAGGTGTTCCAGCGCAACGTCCTCGCCTCGGGCGTGATCCCCCAGATCTCGCTGATCATGGGGCCCTGCGCCGGCGGCGCGGTCTATTCGCCGGCGATGACCGACTTCATCTTCATGGTGAAGGATTCGAGCTACATGTTCGTCACCGGCCCGGACGTGGTGAAGACCGTTACCAACGAGGTGGTGACGCAGGAGGAATTGGGCGGCGCGGTCACCCATACGACCAAGTCGGGCGTCGCCGACGTCGCGTTCGAGAACGATATCGACGCGCTGCTCGCCACCCGCGATTTCTTCGATTTTCTCCCACTCTCGAACCGCCACGAACTGCCCGACCGGCCTTGCCACGACCCTTGGGACCGGACCGACGACAGCCTCGACACGCTGATCCCTGACAGCGCCAACAAGCCCTACGACATGCACGAGCTGATCCGGAAGACGCTCGACGAGGGCGATTTCTTCGAGATCCAGCCGGCCCACGCGGCCAACATCATCACCGGCTTCGGCCGCGTAGAGGGCCGCACCGTCGGCGTGGTCGCCAACCAGCCGACGGTGCTTGCCGGCGTGCTCGACATCAAATCGTCAAAGAAGGCCGCGCGCTTCGTCCGCTTCTGCGACGCCTTCGACATCCCGATCGTCACCTTCGTCGATGTGCCAGGCTTCCTGCCGGGCGTCGCCCAGGAGCATGAGGGGATCATCAAGAATGGCGCCAAACTGCTGTTCGCTTATGCCGAGGCGACCGTGCCCAAGATCACTGTGATCACCCGCAAGGCCTATGGCGGCGCCTATGACGTGATGGCCTCCAAGCATCTGCGCGGCGACTTGAACTACGCCTGGCCGACCGCCGAGATCGCGGTGATGGGCGCCAAGGGCGCGGTCGAAATCATCTTTCGAGGCAAGACGGCCGAGGAAATCGCCGAGCGCACCGCGGAATATGAAGCGCGCTTCGCCAACCCCTTTGTGGCCGCGTCGAAGGGCTTCATCGACGAGGTGATCATGCCCCACTCGACGCGGCGGCGGATCGCGCTGGGTCTCCGCAAGCTGCGCGACAAGCAGCTCGAGAATCCCTGGAAGAAGCATGACAATATCCCGCTCTGACGATCTGCTTGTCGGCCTCGTCGCGCTTGCCTTGGTTCCG
>DASQJU010000207.1:0-2771 GCA_035630915.1 Allosphingosinicella sp. | reverse complement strand
CCTACCAGCAATATTATCGCGACATGGAAATGTGGGTCGCGCTGTGAGACGACGGCAAGCACTGGTCGATCTTCATCGCCGGCAACAGCGACGTCCAGGTGCGCGATTGCGCGCAGCACGCGCAGCTCGGCCTGCCCGTCTGCCGGCCGGTCGCGCCGTTGCCGCCCGACCCCATGGACCCGGTCGACAATCCGCAGGCCAACGCGTCGGCCAACGCCTTCTAGCAGTTCTCGTATTTCCAGTTGCGGCGCTTGCCTTCGGCGAGCCACTCGACCGTCTGGGCGAGCCGCTTGGCGCGGGTCTCGTCGCGCTTGGCCTCGATCACCCATTCGACATAATCGCGTTGGCAGCTCGGCGGGAAACCGTCGAAGGTCGCCTTGGCCGCCGGCACCGCGTCAATCGCGGCGCTGAGGTCCTGCGGTATGGTGAAGGGCGCCTTGACGGTCTTGTTGCGCACCGGCTTCACGCCCTCGTCGATCAGCGCCATCGCCTTCTTGGTAAGCGCGAACAGCGTGGCGCGTGGCGGCAGGTCTTCCAGCGCGGTCATGCGGCCGAACTGGCCCATGGCGGTCGGCTCCTTGCCGCTCAGCTCGACCACTTGGCTGCCCGACCAGTAGCCGAAGGTCGCGTGCGCCTTGAACGCGGCGAAACCGGCGAGGATCTTGCCCTTGTACATGAACGAGGGCGAGCTCCACTTCAGAGTCTCCTCGCAATCCGGGCAGGCCGCGTGAACGACGGCGCGCAGATGCTCCAGGATCGGGCGCGCGAAATCGGCCTGGCGCGCGATATAGGCGTCGATGCGGGGGTCGGTCTTCATTGCAGCCACCTCCTCGGCACGATCATCGCGCCGTTCCGGCCGCGGCGCAATATCAGGGGCAGGGTTCGAGGCATTCTTCCGCCGCGATCCGGCGCGCCCGGGCGCGGCCGAGCCTGACGCCTTCCCACGCGAAGATGGCGAGCGCGCTCCAGATCGCGCCGAAGCAGATTGCGTGGGCGCGCGTGAAGGCTTCGCCGAAGACGGCCACCGCGAGCAGCAGCTGCAGCGAGGGGGCGAGATACTGAAGGAAGCCCAGGGTCGAATAGGGAAGCCGCTTCGCTGCGGCGTTGAACATGAGCAGCGGCGCCGCGGTCACCGCGCCGCCGATGACGAGCAGGGCCTGCAAGCTGGCCGGATAGGCACTGAAGCCGCCCGCGCCCTCGGCCTCGAGCAGCACCAGCCAGAGCAGGGAAACGGGCGCGAGGATCGCGGTTTCAATCGCCAGCCCCTCGAGCGCATCGACCGGCGCGACCTTGCGCACGAAGCCATAGAGGCCGAAGCTGAAGGCCAGCGACAGGCTGATCCACAGGCCTTCTCCGGCGCCCGAGGCGAGCACCGCGACTCCCGCTCCCGCCAGCAGCACCGCGCCGATCTGGGCGCGGCTCAGCCGCTCCTTTAGAATCGCGACGCCGAGAAGGACGTTGACGAGCGGGTTCAGATAATAGCCGAGGCTCCCGGCCAGCACATGCTCATGGAGCACTGCCCAGATGTAGATCAGCCAATTGGCGGCGATCAGCATTGCGGTCAGCACCAGGGCGGCCATCACCCGGCGGCTCAGCAATGCGGCCCGAATCCCGCCCCAGCGGCGCCAGAGCGTGGCAAGGAGGGCGAGGAAAACGACCGACCAGATGATTCGATGGGCGACGATCTCGGTCGACGAAACGCCGGCGAGCAGCTTGAAATAGAGCGGCAAAACGCCCCAGATCGCATAGGCGCCAAGGCCGTAGAGCAGCCCCGCGCGCGCAGTGTCCCGATTGTTCGTCATCGGCGCCGCTTTAGGGACGATATTGGCTAAGCGAAACAAGGCACCTAGAATAGGGACGGGGAGGCGAGGAGAATGGTGATGAGGCCGCTGAAACTGCTCGTCCTGGGATCGATCGCGCTCGGCGCTTGCGACGCCCGAATCGGCAACGACGTCCACCCGAGCGGTAACGGCTCCGCGGAGAACAAGGCCGAGGAAGGGCAGCTTTCGATCTCCGCGCCGGGCGTGGAGATGAAGATCAACATTCCCGAAGGCATTCGCCGCGAGACGAACATCCATGATGATAGTGGCCTCGTCTATCCCGGCAGCAGGATGAGCGGCGTCCATATCGAAGGCGGCCGCGACGAGCAGAAATCGGACGGGCAGGTCGAGATGCGGTTCCTCAGCGCCGATCCGCTCGAGACCGTCGCCCGCTGGTACCGAGATCCGGCGCGGGTCAGTACGTTCACCCTGGATTCGGCGACTCGCGAAGCCGATGCCTATGTCTTTGCCGGCACGAAGAAGGAGGGTAGCGGCCGCTTTCGCCTGCGCCTTGCGGCGGCGGCGGGTGGCGGCACCGAGGGCCGGCTGCTGCTCACCGAAGCGGAGTGATGGCCGAGCCGCTGGCCGACGCCGGCGAGGTGCGGGCGCATCTGATCGCCGCGGCGCAGGCGGGGGTCGCGCTTTCCTACGGCGAGTTGCTCGAGCATCTCGGCTACCGCTTCACGCGGCCCAAGATGCGCGCGCTTTGCGCCATGCTCGCCGAGATCGATCGCGAGGCCGAGGCGCGGGGCGAGCCGGAGCTCGCCGTTCTCGTCGTGCGGCAGAGCGACGGGCTGCCCGGACAGGGCTGGTGGATCGGGTCCGACGCGCGGGAGCGCGGCTATGACGGGCCGTGGGAGGGACCGGATGCGGCGCGCTTCATTGCTTCGGTCCAGCGCGAAACCTTTGATTTCTGGCAGTCCGAAAACGGGACAATGACCCAAAACGGGC
>DASQJU010000206.1:0-4041 GCA_035630915.1 Allosphingosinicella sp. | reverse complement strand
TCACATCCAGTCGGTGCTTGGCCACCTTGCCTCGGGCAAGGACGAGCTGCTGATGGACAACGCGGCGATCGACGTCGAGCGCCAGAACCTGTGGAAGGCGATGGGCGATCTTGAGCAGATGATCCACATCAGCCGGACCCTCGACGGCAAGCTGGAGGACAAGGCCAACGAGCTCGACCACAGCGATCCGGCCAAGGCCAAGGCGCTGCGCGAGAGCGCTTTATTCTATATCCGCCAGCGATCGACCGACCTGCTGACCCAGATGGCGGTGACGGTGCAGGGCTATCTCGCGCTCGATCTGGTCAAGAAGAACAACGTCGAACTGGTCAAGGGTGTCGATCGCGCATCGACCACCACCGTCGGCGCGCTGCGCACCGCGGTGACCGTGGCGCAGGCGATGACCAACCAGCGGCTGGTGCTCCAGCAGATCACCGCGCTCAACACGACCACCGCGAACATGATCGAATCGACCGGCGAATTGCTCAAGAGCCAGTCGGGCGAGATCCACAAGCAGGCCGCCTCCTCGACCATCCCGCTGGAGACGCTGCAGCGCGCCTTCCAGAACATCTACGACACGATGGACACGATCGACCGGTTCAAGGTCGAGGCGCTCGGCAACATGAAGCAGACGGTCGACACGCTCGGCCGCGAGGTCGAGAAGAGCCGCGGCTACATCGCCCGCGCCGAGGGCGTCGCGCAGAACCAGCTGGCCGGCCGCACGGCGACGGAGTCGCCGCTGACGTCGCTCGAAGGATGAGGGGCTGAATGAGCCTCAACCAGAAGATTGCCCGCTTCGACAACGAGCTCGACCGGCTCACCCGGCTCGCGGCCTCGCGCTCGGCCGACGTATCGGCGCCGACCCATCGGAGGGGCACCGCCTGGGCGCGAAAGATCGCCACCGCCGGAATCGCGGTCGGCCTGATCCTGATCGCGACGATCGTCTTGGGCGTGGTGGTCGACGGCATCGGCCTCGGCGGCTTCGGCCTGGCCCTGCTGGCGATGGCCGCGGCGGCGGTCTTCTTCCTGATGCCGCGCCGCGAGAAGCCGATCGTCGAATATAAGGAAGACATGCCCAACAAGGCGGTCGTGCAGCGGCTCGATACTCTGCTCACGCGCAAGCGCCCGGCCCTCCCCGCCCCCGCAATCCAGCAGATCGACGGGATCAGCCGGCAGCTGCCGCTATTGGAAAGCCGCCTCGCCGAGACCCAGACGCTCGATCCGCTCGCGCAGGACGCGCGGCGGCTGATGGGCAAGCATTTGCCCGAGCTGATCGAGCGCTACGAGCGGGTTCCGCCCGAATATCGCCGCGAGCGCGACGCCGAGGGGTTGAGCGTGGACGACCGGCTCGTCCAGGGCCTGGACGCGGCCAAAACGGCGCTCGACGACCTGGGCCGGAAGCTCGCCCGCGAAGACGTGGACGCCTTCCAGACCCAGGGCCGCTTTATCGAGTCCCGCTACAAGGCGGATGGCACGCTAGAGAGCGACTAGATCCTGCCCATCAGCAGCAGCACGATCACGACGATCGCGACGAGGCCGAGGATGCCCGACGGGCCATATCCCCAATTGCGGCTGTGGCCCCAGGACGGCAGCGCGCCGACCAGGAGCAGGATGAGGACGATGATCAGAATGGTGCCGAGCATTTGTTACTCTCCCAAGGTTTGTACGTAGGCGTAACGAGCGCGGCGCCGGCTGGTTTCACGCGCTGGCGAACAGTTTTCTCGCCCGGGCCAACGCGGCGATGCCAGCCGCGATCGTCTCCGGCTTCTTGGCGAAGCAGAGGCGCACGACATTGGTGACCGGCGCCTCGGCGTAGAAGGCCGAAAGCGGAATCGCCGCGACCCCGGTCTCGGCGACGGCTCGGCGGCAGAAATCCGCATCTCCAAGCGCGATTCCGGAGGCGGCGAGGTCGACGCAGAGGAAATAGGTCCCCTCGCAGGGCAGGGCCGCGTAGCCCGCCGCATCGAGCGCGGCGCGCATCGTCTCGCGTGGAGCCGCGAAGCCCGCGCGCATCGCCGCGTAATAATCGTCACCCTTGCCGAGCCCGTAGGCGACCGCGCTCTGCAGGTTCGGGGCGGTAGCGAAGGTGACGAACTGGTGGGCCTTGGCGATCGCCTCGGCGATGGCGGGCGGCGCGACGACCCAGCCCACCTTCCAGCCGGTGACCGAGAAGATCTTTCCCGCCGACCCGATCTTGATCACCCGCTCGGCCATTCCCGGAAGCGATGCGATCGAGACGAAGGGGCGATCGAACACGAGATGCTCCCAGACCTCGTCGGCAAGGATCAGCGCGCCCGACCGCGTCGCCGCCTCGGCGAGCAGCGTCAGTTCGCCCTCGTCGAACACCCGCGCGGTCGGGTTGTGCGGGTTGTTGAACAGCACCAGCCGCGTCCGCGCGGTGAACGCCTCCGCCAGCGCCTCCTCGGTGATCCGCCAGCCGGGCGGCGTCAGGCGGACCAGCCTCGGCACGCCGCCGGCGCGCAGGACGAGCGGCAGATAGGCGTCGTAGAGCGGCTGAAACAGGACAACCTCGTCGCCGGGCTCGATCAGCGCCATCAGGCTGGCCGCCAACGCCTCGGTCGCGCCCGACGTGACGATCACCTGCGCCGGATCCAGTGCGAGGCCCTGATGACCCGAATAATGGGCCGCGACCGCCGCGCGCAGCTCGGGCAGGCCGCGCATCGGCGGATATTGGTTAGAGCCCTGTGTCAGCGCCTGGGCAGCCTTGGCAACCACGTCCTCGGGCCAGCCGAAATCGGGGAAGCCCTGCCCCAAATTCACCGCGCCCGACGCGCGCGCGGCCATCGACATCTCCTCGAAGATCGAGGTCGGCAGATTGGCGAAGAGCGGGTTCATCGCGGGGTCCTGGAACTCCTCGGAGAGACATTTGATCGTCATTCCAGCGAACGCTGGAATCTCACTTCCTCATGGCACCAAAGGCAAAAGAGATTCCAGCTTTCGCTGGAATGACGGCGTTTTGTATCGCTCGGCACCGGCTCCAGCCTCGAGACCTCCTCTGCGAACAGCTTGGGGATGACGGCTTCTCGGAGCCTCGCTAAGCCGATCGCCATGGTCGGTCGCGTCTTCCGCTGGATCCTCAAGGGGCTGCTCGCCTTCGTCATCCTCACCGTCCTGTGGGTTCTCGCCTACCGGTTCGTGAACCCGCCGATCACCTTCACCCAGGCGGCGGACGGAATGTGGGGCAACGGTCTCAGCCGCTCATGGCTGCCGATCGAGCGGATCGATCGCGACATGGTTCGCGCCGCCATTTCCGGGGAGGACGGCAAATATTGCGAGCATTGGGGCTTCGACCGGCAGGCGATCGAGGCGGCCATGCGCCGCAACGCCGCGGGCGGCAGCGTGATCCGCGGCGGCTCCACGATCAGCCAGCAGACCGCGAAGAACGTCTTCCTCTGGCAGGGCGGCGGCTATTTCCGCAAAGGCCTCGAAGCCTGGTTCACCGTGCTGATCGAAAATCTCTGGAGCAAGCGGCGGATCATGGAGGTCTATCTCAACGTCGCCGAGACGGGGATCGGCACCTACGGCGTCGAAGCCGGCGCCTGGCGCTATTTCCGCCATGGCGCCTCGGTGCTGAGCCCGGCCGAGGCCGCCCGCATCGCCGCCGTCTTCCCGCTGCCCAAGCGCCGCGCGGCGACGGACCCGCGCGGCTTCACCCGCCGCTACGGCAATCTGATCCTCGCCCGCATGCGGATCACCGGCCGCGACCGGCTGGACGCCTGCGTTTACCGCTGAGGTCTTGTCCGCTACCCGGCGAGCCTGCGGACGGGCAGCCCGGTGCTGATCTTCGCGCGTAGAGCACGCTCTTCGTCATTCCGTCCCGACGCGTGTGCGCGGGCGCGCTCGGAGAGCAATCTGGCGAGCACGGCTTCCTGCTTGAGCGACATGAACGTCGCGCGATCGATCTCGATCGGCTCTTCGAACTTGGCGACGAACTCGCCGTTTCGCCGCCAGGCGACATAGGCGCGAACAGGGCCGATGCCGGGGATTTCGAGAACGACCGGGGCGTGAAGGCTGATTGCGACG
>DASQJU010000205.1:0-24988 GCA_035630915.1 Allosphingosinicella sp. | reverse complement strand
GTGCTGAAGAACCAATGAACGACCAGCCAGCTCTGCGCGTAAAAGGCATCCATCGCCTGGCCGGTCATCGACTGCGGGTTGCCGTAAAGAACCTGCTCCGTTGGAAGCCAGGGGGCCTCCGTCAGCGAATAGACCCGGCCTTGCGAGAAATTGCCGACGTCGATCTTCCGCGGCGTGAACCGCACCGTCATGAAATATTCGGCGAAGCCTTCGACATACCAGGCCGGATAGGCGTTCGCCGCATATTGCATCATGAAGTGGTGCGCATATTCGTGGAACAGAACCTCGTTGCCCATCTCGCTGCGTGCGTCGACGACCGCGGCAATCCCATCCGGCGTGGC
The DNA here is from genome assembly GCA_035630915.1 of Allosphingosinicella sp. Taxonomy (GTDB): domain Bacteria; phylum Pseudomonadota; class Alphaproteobacteria; order Sphingomonadales; family Sphingomonadaceae; genus Allosphingosinicella. Next base: position 24,647 of record DASQJU010000205.1, on the reverse strand, counting down.
GGTGTAGAAGCCCGCAATGCCCGCTGGAACGGCGTGGACCTTGCGCAGATCCTCGGGTCCCTCGACGATGTAGACGTGCAGCTTGTTCGGCGCGGGCGGAACCGAGACGTTGGTGACCAGGCGCATCAGCCGGTCGAAATCTTCCAGGAGAAGGATGCGTTCGCGCAGCCGCGCTTCAGAGATCGTGCCGTAGAGCACGAAGTTCGGGCTCTCGGCCCTTCGCCACTCCGCTTGGGCCGGGCCAGTGCCGGCAAGCAGAAGACCAACCAAGCACGCAAACACACTCAACAGCCTGATATTCATAGACCTTCCCCCCGGACTATCGACGCGATACCTAATCGGGAGCGGTCGGCTTGCCTAGGGGGCGTTGGCGGATGGGGTGGGATTCGAACCCACGGTGGGCGTGAACCCACGGCGGTTTTCAAGACCGCTGCCTTAAACCACTCGGCCACCCATCCGCTTCGCCCGGCGCTTAGGCGGCGCCGCGCCGCTTCTCAATAGCCGCGCGCTGCTTCGAGCACGGCGCTGCGCTCACCGGGCGAAAGATCGAGCAGCGCGAGCGCGCTGTCGAGCACATAATGACGGCCCATGGGGGATTGCAGGGCCAGCGCATATTGCCGGTCGCCCGACCCACCGAGGGGCGGGGGCACGAGCAGCGGGGCCGTCGGATCGGAGAAGGTGTCGACCACCGCCTTGCTGGCGCCGGGCGCGATGGTGTGGAGAAACAGCCGGCCCGGGCTGCGCACCGCCTTGTCGATGGCGACGACGATCGGCTGGGGCGCGGCCGCGGCGGCGGCGAGGCCGCGCCGCGCGGTGAAGAAGAAGGCGAGCAGGATCATGCCCGGGATCAGCAGCAGCGCCACCGGCCCGATCAGCTCCGACCAGGTCATCTCCCGCTCCATTTCCGGCTGCAGCATGGCGCGCTCCGGGTCCTGCGGATCGTAGAAGACGGGCGGGGTGAAGATCGGCGAACCGCCCAGGAGGTGCATCTGAGTCTTGCGCTCCGTCCCGCCCTCTTCGGGCCGCAGCCGATAGGAAACGGTGAACCAGCAATCGATCGGCCGCGCGCTGTTGCTGATCCGGCTGCGGCGCGAGGTGCATTCGCCGTCGGCGTCCATCGTCTCGGCTGCCTGAACGCCCCGCGCCCGCAGATCCGCGCGCAATTGCGAACTCGTCCAGGCCTTGCTGCCCCAATAGAGCGCCGGAAGGGCGCTGAGCAAAGCGACGGCGAGCAGGACGATCCGCCAGTTGCGGCGCTTGGGATCGCGCACCAGCTTGATGGGCCGGCGCGGAAAGGCTTCGACCACGGATGCCATATGCGCCCCCTGTTCGCCGAATCGCCCGGGAAGCATGCCCGCGAACGCCTTGGGGTGGCAACAAAATGGGGCCGGACGGCCATTCGGGCGTTTCATGGGCCGCGCCGCCATGTCATAGAGGCGGCACGGCGTGAGCGAGGGTAAAGATGCGTTTGGTTCATGGGTTGGCGGCGGCGGTCCTACTGGCGGGAGCGCCTGCGCCGCGGCTCGGCCACGGTACGATCGACGTCGGCGGCAGCCCGGCGCTGGCTCAGCGCACGCCTGTTTCCGCGGAAGGCTTCCGCGACTATCTGCCGCGCCTTCGCGCCGAGGCCGAACGCGCCGGCATCCGTCCAGCGACGCTCGAGCGCATCTTCCCGACGCTCGAATATTCGGCCCGCACCGTCGAGCTCGACCGCGCCCAGCCGGGCGGAACCGCCGGGACTCCGACCAACCCGCCCTTCGCGCCCTATCGCGCCCGCCAGCTGACCCAGGCACTGATCGACCGCGGGCGGGCCCGCTATGCCGAGAATCTGCCGCGCCTTCGCGAGATCACCCGCCGCTACGGCGTGCCCGCACAGTATCTGATCGCCATCTGGGGCAAGGAGACCGGCTACGGCACGATCATGGGCAATTTCGATCTGCTCAACAGCCTCGCCAGCCTTGCCTATGAGGGGCGCCGCCGTCAGCTTTTCACCGACGAGTTCATCGCCACCTTGCGCCTCGTCGAGCGCGGCTTTCCGCGCGACGAGCTGAAGGGCAGCTGGGCGGGCGCCGCCGGCCATCCCCAATTCCTTCCGTCCGTCTATCTGCGCCTCGCCGTCGACGGGGACGGCGACGGGCGGCCCGACATCTGGCGCAGCCACCTCGATGCGCTCGCCTCGATCGCCAATTACCTGCGCTCCGCCGGCTGGCGGCCCGGTCTGACCTGGGGCACCGCGGTCCGCGTCCCCGACGGGTTCGACCGGTCGTCCGTGGCCAATCGCTTGCGCGCGCCGCGCTGCCCGGCGGTCTTCGCCCGCCACAGCCGCTGGCTGAGCGGAGCCGAGTGGCGCCGCCGCGGCATCGCCAACAGCCTGCCCGACGGCGCGCTCGCCTCGCTGATCGAGCCCGACGGTCCGGGCACCACCGCCTATCTCACGACCACCAATTACCGCGTGATACTCGACTATAATTGCTCGAACTTCTACGCGCTGACGGTCGCCCTGCTCGCCGATTCGGTCGCCCGCTCCAGTTGAGGAACAGTCTCAAGTCATGACCCGCAAGCCATTCTATATTCTCGCGTCCCTTGCCACGATCGCCATGCCCGCAGGAGCCGCCGCGCCGCCCTTCGAAACGCCGGCCGGCGTCGCCTACATGATCGATCTGTCCTCGGGCGCGGTGCTCTACGCCAAGGATGCCGATCGCCGCATTCCGCCCGCGTCGATGGCCAAGATGATGGCCACCCACGTCGCCTTCGATCTGATCAAGCGCGGCGAGCTGAGCGCGGACAAGATGTGCACGGTGCGCCCGGAAACCTGGCAGCGCTGGCACGGCCCCGAGGCGGGATCGACCATGTTCCTGTCGCCCGGCGAGCAGGTCAGCGTCCGCAACCTGCTTCACGGCATCGTCACGCTCTCGGGCAACGATGCGACGGTGGTGCTGGCCGAATGCATTTCCGGTACGGAGCCGGCCTTCGTCGCGCTGATGAACCGCCAGTCGCGGGCGATGGGCCTGACCAATTCGAACTGGGGAAATCCGGTCGGCTGGCCCGATAACGGCGTGACCTACACGACGGCGCACGATCTCGCGATGCTCGCTGCCGGCACGATCCGCGACTATCCCCAGCTCTACCGCGAATATTACAACACCCGCGAATTCACCTGGGGCCGGACGATGGGCTCGAATCAGGCGATCACCCAAGGCAACCGCAACCCTTTGCTCGGCCGCGTCCCGGGCGCCGACGGGCTCAAGACCGGCCATACCGACGAGGCCGGCTACGGCTTCACCGGCTCGGCGGAGCAGGGCGGGCGGCGGATCGTGATGGTCGTCGCCGGACTCGGCAGCTTCAACCAGCGGATCGAGGAATCGGTGCGCTTCATGCAATGGGGCTTCAACGCCTGGCAGTCGCGCCCGCTGCTGCGCCAGGGGCAGCGGATCGGCGAAGCCCAGGTCCAGCTCGGCGACTCCTCGACGGTCGGCCTCGTCGCGCCGCGCAACCTCGCCGTCACCTATCCCGCCGGCCTCGGTCAGGGTCTTCGCGCCCGCATCGTCTATCGCGGTCCGCTCAAAGCCCCGATAGCGCGCGGACAGCAAGTCGCCGACCTCGTCGTCACCACCGCCGACATGCCCCCCCAGACAATGCCGCTGGTGGCCGAAGCCGACGTCGGCGAGGCCGGCTTCTTCGGCCGGATCTGGATGGGCCTCAAGAGCATCTTCGGGCTCGCGTGACGCGCGGGCGGTTCGTCACGCTCGAAGGCGGCGAGGGGGTCGGCAAGTCGACCCAGCTTAAGGCGCTGGCGGCGGCGCTCAGGGCGCGGGGACTCGAGGTCGTCGAGACTCGCGAGCCCGGCGGCAGCCCAGGTGCCGAGGCGATCCGCGCCTTGCTGCTTCACGATCACCATTGGGGGGCCGAAGCCGAAGCGCTGCTGTTCGCGGCCGCGCGGTCCGATCACGTCGCGCAGACGATCCGCCCCGCGCTCGAACGCGGCGCCTGGGTCCTGTGCGACCGCTTCGTCGACAGTTCGATCGCCTATCAGGGCGGCGCAGGGGGCCTAGGCTTCGAGCATGTGCGCCGGCTGCACGAGGCGGGCAGTCGCGGCTTCCTGCCCGATCGCACCCTGCTGCTCCAGCTCCCCGATAAGGAAGCGGCGGAGCGTGCCGGACGGCGCGATACCTCCGGCGCGGACCTGATCGGCGGGCGCGGCACGGAGTATCACCGGGGCGTCGTCGAGGCGTTCGCTCGGCTAGCGGCCGAAGAGCCCGAGCGCTGGCGCTTGATCGACGCGTCGGGCACTCCTGAAGCAGTGACCGCGCGGCTGCTCGCGGCGGTTGAGGCTCTGCTGTGAGCGCGCTGTTCGGCCATGAAAAGGCAATCTCCGCCTTTCGCGCGGGACTCGAATCCGGCCGCCTCCACCACGCCTGGCTGCTCGCCGGGCCGCGAGGGATAGGCAAGACGCTCTTCGCGGACAAGGCGGCGCTGCGAGTCCTCGCCGATGCCGCCGGGCCGCGCGCCAGCCTTCCCGAGCTCGATGTGCCGGAAGATCATCCGGCGGCACGGCTGATTGCCGCCGGCAGCCACCCGGACCTGATGCGGCTCGAGCGGCTGGTGAAGGACAGCGGCACCGAGCTCGCCCGCTCGATCACTGTCGATCAGGTGCGCTCGCTCCAACGGCTGTTCGCGACCACGCCCTCGATGTCGCCCTGGCGCGCGGTCGTCGTCGACGCGGTCGACGATCTCGAGACGGCGGGCGCCAATGCCCTGCTCAAGAATCTCGAAGAGCCGCCGCCCGACACAGTGTTCCTGCTCGTCAGCCACGCGCCCGAGCGGCTGCTGCCGACGATTCGCTCGCGTTGCCGCCTGCTCCGCCTCGCGCCGCTGGCCGATGACGTCATGGCGTCGGCGCTCGAGGCTGCGTTGCCGGACGCGGAGGCAGAGGAGATCGCGGCCCTTGTCGAAGTGGGGAAGGGGGCGCCTGGCCGCGCCGTCGCCTGGCGCGGGCTCGATGTCGAGGGGCTCGACCGGGAGATGGAAGCGTTGGTGCGCGAAGGCGACCCGTTCAATGCACGCCGCTCGGCGCTCGCACAGAGCCTCGCGCTCAAATCCGCCCAGCCGCGCTACGAGGCGTTTCTCGCCCGCGCCCCGTCGCGCATTGCCGCGGCGGCCAAGACCCTCGACGGGCCGGCGCTGGCCGATGCCCTGAAGCTCTGGGAGGGGGCGAGCGCGCTCGCCGCGAACGCCCAGCGCCTTTCGCTCGATCCGCAGACCACCGCCTTCGAGCTGGCGGGGATGCTCGCCGAACTGGCGCCGGGCCGGGCACTCCGCGCGGCTTAGCCCTTTATCGCCCCGCTTATCCCCGCTAGGCGCTGGCCGATGGCCGACCCTTTCTACATCACCACCGCGATCAGCTACCCGAACGGGCCTCCGCACATCGGCCACGCTTATGAGGCGATCGCGACCGACGCGATCGCCCGCTTCCACCGCCTGTCGGGCCACGACGTCTTCTTCCTGACCGGCACCGACGAGCACGGCCTCAAAATGGCCCAGGCTGCGCGCGAAGAGGGCGTGGCGCCGTCCATATTCGCGGAAAAAATGTCGAATACGTTCAAGGTGATGGATGACGCCCTGAACATTTCCTACGATCGCTTCATCCGCACCACCGAAGCCCATCATCACCGCGCCAGCCAGGCGATCTGGCAGGCGATGGCGGAGAAAGGCGACATCTATCTCGGCCGCTACGAAGGCTGGTACTCGGTCCGCGACGAGGCCTATTACGCCGAGGACGAGCTGATCGTCGCGACCAGCGGCGACAAGCTCTCGCCCCAGGGTACCGAGGTCGAATGGACCGTCGAGGAGAGCTGGTTCTTCCGCCTGTCCGCCTATCAGGACCAACTGCTCGCTCACTACGAAACCAATCCCGACTTCATTCGCCCGGCCACGCGCCGCAACGAGGTGATGCGCTTCGTCGAGGGCGGGCTCGCCGACCTCTCCATTTCGCGCACCAGCTTCGATTGGGGGGTGAAGGTCCCGGGCAGCGCCAATCACGTCATGTACGTCTGGCTTGACGCCCTGACCAATTATCTCACTGGCGTCGGTTATCCTGATAATACAGATAATTATAAGAGGTTCTGGCCCGCCGATATTCACATCATCGGCAAGGATGTCGTGCGCTTCCACGCGGTCTACTGGCCCGCCTTCCTGATGTCCGCCGGCATCCCCTTGCCGAAACAGGTGTTCGGCCACGGCTTCCTGCTCAGCCGCGGCGAGAAAATGTCGAAATCGGTCGGCAACGTCGTCGATCCGATGGCGCTGGCGCGGCTCTTCGGCGTGGACTCGCTGCGCTACTTCCTGCTGCGTGAAGTGCCCTTCGGGCAGGACGGGAGTTATGACGAGGAGGCGATCGTCACCCGCTGCAACGCCGATCTCGCCAACGGTCTCGGAAATCTCGCCCAGCGCAGCCTTTCGATCGTCGCCAAGGCCTGCGAGGGAAGGGTGCCGCAGAAGGGGCCGCCGACCGCCGACGACGAGACGGTGATCGCCGAGATCGGCGCCGCTCGATCCGCGATGGACGAGGCGATGGCCGAGTTGGCCATCCACAAGGCGATCGAGGCGATCTGGCGCGGCGTGAGCGCCGCCAACGTCTATTTCGCCGGGGAGGCGCCCTGGGCGCTGCGCAAGACCGATCCAGCGCGCGCCGATGCCGTGCTCTACGTCACGGCCGAGGCGGTGCGCCGCCTTGCCATCCTGGTACGCTGGATCATCCCGGCCGGCGCCGACGCCTTGCTCGACCTGCTCGGACAGAATGAGGATGCGCGCGATTTCGCCAGCTTCGAGACCTGGCTGGAGCCAGGAATCGCGCTTCCCGCGCCGCAGGGCGTCTTTCCGCGGCTCGAAGCGCCAGGCGCGTGATGCGGAAGCTCGGGCTTGCCACGCTCCTCGCGCTCGCTGGGTGCCACCCGCCCGAAACGAACACGAGCATGAACCAGGCGGAAGCCAATGCCGCAGTGCCGGTCGCCAGTCCGCCCGAGGCAAACGTCGTCGCAGGGCCGACGCGGGCCTCCGCCGCACCCGATCCGGCCGTGCTCGCCGATTTCTCACCCTCGCAGCGCCGCGCCTATGAACGCGGCTTCGCCGACTGCGCCGCCGGGCGTTACGATCCCGAACGCGGGCCCGAAGCCTATCGCCTCGGCTGCGCTGCGGCGAACGACAGGTGACGGACCGGAGCGGAGCGCCTAGAGCGCGCCAGCATGTTCGTCGATAGCCACTGCCATCTGAACTACAAAGGCCTGGTCGAGGAGCAACAGGCCGTGCTCGAGCGGGCCCGCGCCGCCGGCGTCTCGGCGATGCTCAACATCTCGACCCGCGCCTCGGAATGGGACGAGGTGATCGGCCTTGCCGAGCGCGAGGATGACGTCATGGCGTCGGTCGGCATCCATCCGCACGAGGCTGACGTCCATCCCGACGTCGAGACCGCCACCCTGATCGAGCGAGCGGCTCACCCCAGGGTGATCGGCATCGGCGAAAGCGGCCTCGATTATTATTACGACCATTCTGACCGCGCCCGGCAACGCGACAGTTTCCGCGCCCATGTGCACGCGGCGCGCGAGACGCAGCTGCCGTTGATCGTCCACACCCGTGATGCGGAAGAAGATACCTACGCCATTCTCGCCGAGGAGATGGAAAAGGGCGCCTATCCGGCGCTGATCCACTGCTTCACGGCCAGCCAGGACTTTGCCGACAAGGTGCTCGCGCTCGGCCTCTACATCTCGATCTCGGGCATCGTCACGTTCAAGAATGCCAAGGCGCTGCAGGACGTCGCGCGGACGATCCCCGGCGAGCGGCTCCTGATCGAGACCGATTCCCCGTTTCTCGCGCCGGTGCCGCATCGCGGCCGCCCGTGCGAGCCTGCTTTCGTCGCCGACACCGCCCGCTTCCTCGCCCAGCTGAGGGGGGTCGCCGTCGAGGAACTCGCGGAAGAGACGAGCGCCAATTTCCGGCGGCTATTCGCAAAGGCCGCGGCGTGAAAATCCGCATTCTCGGCAGCGGCACGTCGTCGGGCGTGCCGCGGGTCGGCGGGGACTGGGGCCTGTGCGATCGCAACGAACCCCGCAACCGGCGCCGCCGCGCCTCGGTCCTCGTCAGCTACGGGGAGTCTCGCGTCCTGGTCGACACCAGCCCGGATCTTCGCGAGCAATTGCTCGATGCCGAGGTCACCGACATCGAGGCCGTCATCTGGACCCACGATCATGCCGATCATTGCCACGGCATAGACGACCTTCGCCAGCTCTATCATTCTCGGCGTCGGCCCGTATCCGGCTATGCCCGCAAGGACTCGCTGGCATTGCTCAAGCGCCGCTTCGGCTACGCGTTCGAGGGGAAGGGCGGCTATCCGGCGGTGGTCACCGGCCATCTGCTGCCCAACCATATCAATCTGGCCGGGCTTTCGGTGCGCGCGGTCGATCAGCCGCATGGCGAAATCACCAGCGCGGGCCTGCGCTTCGACGCCGGCGGCGTGGCGATCGCCTATTCGACCGACTTCGACAGCGTGACCGACGACATGGCGATGCTGTTCGAGGGGCTCGACCTGTGGGTGGTGGACGCGCTGCGCCGGCGGCCGCATCCGACCCATCCCCATCTCGACTATACCCTCGAATGGATCCGCAAGCTCGCGCCGAAGCGGGCGGTGCTGATCCATATGGACAATAGCATGGACTATCGTACCTTGTGCGCCGAGCTTCCTGAGGGGGTCGAGCCTGGCTATGATGGGCTTGAAATAGAATTGTGAACAACGGCGACCAAGCGCTTAGTTTCATTTATTTCGCCGGATGCCTGCTGCTTGTCGGCAGCGCTTTTCTCACCAACCGCCTGCCGCTCGGTCAGGCCGCGAAGATGGTGACGGCCTGGCTGCTCATCTTCGCCGCCGCCTTCGTCGCCTTCGCGCTCCGGGACGATTTCGCCGCGCTGGGCTCGCGGACATTGGCCGCGGTGCGCGGCGACAATGTGATCGAGACTCGGGGGGCGGAAATCCGGATAAGGCGTTCGGGCGACGGCCATTTCTGGATAAATGGCGAGATCAACGGCCGGCCGGTCCGGTTCCTGGTCGACAGCGGCGCGACGATCACGACGCTGAACCGGGAAACCGCGGCTGGCGTGGGCGTGGAAGCCGGCGGCGGCTTCGGGACGATCGTCGAGACGGCGAACGGCACGACGGTCATGGATCGCGGCCAGGCCGAGCGATTGCGGGTCGGTCCGATCGAGCGCAGTGGCCTCGCGGTCCACATCTCGCGCGATGAGGGCGACGGCATCAACGTGATCGGGATGAACTTCCTGTCGAGCCTCAGCGCGTGGGGGGTGGAAGGAAATACCTTGCTGTTGAAATCGTGAGACGCGCGCAACGCGTTGGTGGGGTAGGGAAAATTGATCCTGAGCCTCCCTACAGCTCGAGCTTATTTTACATAATGTATATTATCGGACTTGCCAATGACCCATTCTGCGCGTGAACTTCGCCAACCTTCCGGCCTCCCCCGGCTGGTCGAGATCATGGCTCGGCTTCGCGACCAGGAATCGGGTTGCGAATGGGACGTCGCGCAGACCTTCGAGACGATCGCTCCTTATACGATCGAGGAAGCCTATGAGGTCGCCGACGCGATCCGGCGCGGGGATATGGCGGCGTTGAAGGACGAACTGGGCGATTTGCAGCTCCAGGTTGTCTATCATTCTCGAATGGCTGAGGAGCTCGGCGCGTTTTCGCTGGATGACGTCATGGCGTCGATTTCGGACAAGATGGTGCGCCGGCACCCGCATATCTTCGGCGACGCGCAGGAAAGTCCCGGCTGGGAAGCCCTGAAGGCGGCCGAGCGCGAAGCCGAAGCGGACGAGAGCGCGCTGGCGGGGGTTGCCCTCGCCCTCCCCGCGCTCAAGCGGGCCGAAAAGGTCCAGCGCCGTGCCGCGCGCGTCGGCTTCGACTGGCCGGACAGCGACGGGCCGAAGGCGAAGATCGACGAGGAAATGGGCGAGATCGAGCGCGCGGAAAGCGACGAGGAGCGCGCGGCCGAATTGGGCGACCTGCTGTTCGCCGTCGTCAACTATGCCCGCCACCTCGACATCAATCCCGAAACCGCTCTGCGCGAAGCGACCGCCCGCTTCGAATTGCGCTTCCGCAAGGTGGAAGAGATTGCCGACAAGCCTTTGAACCGCATGAATATAGATGAGCTGGAAGCGCTCTGGCAGCGGGCCAAGAAGCTGGTCTAGCCGCCCCGCCCCCGCCGCCACGACTGGAAGCGCGCCCAATCGGCGTCGGACAGGCGCACGGCGTAGGAGGTCTCCATCCCTTCATAATCATGGCTGAGCACTTCGCCATTGGCGTGCAGCCAGGCGATCAATTCGCCGTCGGAGGCGGAGAGCTTCACAGTGCGCACCTTCGATTCCTTGCGCAGCGCGCGCGAAACGCACGCGAGAAGCTCGTCCACCCCTTCCCCGCTGAGCGCCGACAGGGCGACCGCGTCGTCGCGCCGCGCCGCTTCGGCGGCCACCCGGGTCGCTTGCTCGGGATCCAAGGCGTCGATCTTGTTCCACGCCTCGATCTCGGCCGCGCCGACGACACCGATCTCCTTCAGCACCTGCGCGACGTCCTCGGCCTGCGCATCGCTGTCCGGATGCGAGATGTCGCGGACATGGACGATGAGGTCGGCCGAGAGCACCTCCTCGAGCGTCGCACGGAAGGCGGCAACGAGCTGGGTCGGCAGATCGGAGATGAAGCCGACCGTGTCGGACAGGATCGCCTTGTCGAGCCCCGGCAGCGAGATTTCGCGCATCGTCGGGTCGAGCGTCGCGAACAGCAGATCCTCGGCGAACACGTCGGCGCGGGTCAGCCGGTTGAACAGGGTCGACTTGCCGGCATTGGTGTAGCCGACCAGGGCGATGACCGGCCAGGGCGCGCGTTGCCGCCGGGCGCGGTGCAAGGTGCGGGTCCGCGCGACGGAATCGAGCTCGCGGCGCAATTTCGCAATCCGGTCGCGGATCAGGCGGCGATCCGCCTCGATCTGGGTCTCGCCCGGACCGCCGAGAAACCCGAAGCCGCCGCGCTGGCGTTCGAGGTGGGTCCAGGAGCGCACCAGCCGGCCTGCTTGATAGTCGAGGTGGGCCAGCTCGACCTGGAGCCGCCCCTCGGCGGTCGCCGCGCGCTCGCCGAAGATTTCGAGGATCAAGCCGGTGCGGTCGATCACCTTGGCCTTGGTCTCCTCCTCCAGATTCTTCTGCTGGACCGGCGTGATCGCGGCGTCGACGATCAGCAGCTCGGCCTCGGCCTGGCGCAGCGCGTCGGCGATCATCTCGACCTGTCCCTTGCCAAACAGGGTCGCGGGGCGCGGCTGGCGGACGCGGAAATGAACCTTGTCCTCGACCGAAATGCCGATCGCCTCGGCCAGTCCGGCGGCCTCTTCGAGACGCGCGACCACGTCGCGCCGCGCCCCCTGCCCCAGCTCGGGCAAGGCGACGACGGCGCGGGCGCCGCGCGCATAATCGCCGGCTTCATCGCGGTTGAAAACGCTCAGGCGATTACTCCTCGGCCTGGGCCTCGGCAAAGTTGATCGGGTTCTCGGGCTGCACCGTCGACACGGCGTGCTTGTAGACCAGCTGGCACAGGCCGTCGCGCTCGAGCAGCATGCAGAAGAGATCGAACGCCGCGATCTCGCCCTGGAGCATGACGCCGTTGACGAGAAACATCGTCACCGGCTCGTCCGACTTCTTGACCGCCGCCAGGAAGACCTCCTGCAGGAGGGTCGGCTTCCTTTTCTCCAGCCCTGCCGCGAACGCCTCCTGCAGGCCGCCGAGATCGAGCGGCTGGGAGGGCATGATCGTCGAAATGGCGTGCTTGTAGATGAGCTGGGCCTGGCCGTCGCGGCGAAGCAGCACGGAGAAATTGTCGAACCAGGTGATGATCCCCTGAAGTTTCACGCCCTTTACGAGGAACATGGTCACCGGGGTCTTGGTGCGTCTTAGGGTGTTCAGGAACATGTCCTGGAGATTGTTGACCTTGTCGGGCATTGCGCTCTCTTTCCTGGTCAGTTGGCCCATGAGCCCGGGGCCCCATTATCATGGCGGGCTCCGGGATGCCATCGGCGGCTAGTCCCCTCCTCCGTCCCCCCTGGTGTCGGCCAGCCCGAGCGCTTTCAGCTTCCGGTGCAGCGCCGAACGCTCCATGCCGATGAAGTTCGCGGTGCGCGAGATGTTGCCGGAAAAGCGCCTTATCTGGACCCGCAGATATTCGCGCTCGAACGTCTCGCGCGCTTCCCTGAGCGGCGTGCCCATGATCGCCTTGACCGCCTCGTTCGGAGTCAGCTGCGCCTGATCGTTGAGGATTTCGGGCGGCAGCATGTCGATCTCGATGCAGCCGATCCGCTCGCCGGGCGCGAGGATGATCGTCCGCTCGATGACGTTGCGCAACTGGCGCACGTTTCCCGGCCAGTCATAGGCCTGGAGCGCGGCCATGGCGTCGTCCGACACGCGCGGGTTGGGCACGCGCTGATCGGCGGCGTAGCGCGCGGCGAAATGCGCGACGATCTCGGGAATGTCCTCGCGCCGGTCGGCCAGCGCCGGCAGGTGAACCGGGACGACGTTGAGCCGGTAGTAGAGATCCTCGCGGAACCGCCCCAACGCGATTTCCTCGGGCAGCGTGCGCGCGGTCGAGGAGACGACCCGCATGTCGACCTTGACCACCCGCTGTCCGCCGACGCGGGTGAAGCTCTGGTCTGTCAGCACGCGCAATATCTTGCCCTGAGTCGAGAGCGGCATGTCGGCGATCTCGTCGAGGAACAAAGTGCCCGCATGCGCCTGCTCGAGGAGGCCGGGGCGGACCAGCTCGCCCCCCTCCTCCGCGCCGAACAATTCCTCCTCGACACGCTCCGGAGTCATGCGCGCGGCAGTGACGACCACGAACGGCCCCTTCGCGCGCGGGCTCCAATTGTGCAGCAGGCGCGCGGCAACTTCCTTGCCGACGCCGGCGGGGCCCGAGATCAGCACCCGGCTGCCGGTCGCCGCGACCCGCTTCAGCGTCGCCCGCACATTGTTGATCGCCGCGCTCGATCCGGTCAGCTCCATCTCGCTGCCGATCTGCTGGCGCAGCGCCTCATTCTCCCGCTTGAGCCGCTCGGTCTCGGTGGCGCGGGCGACGAGGTGGACGAGATGGCTCGCCTCGAACGGCTTCTCGATGAAGTCCACGGCGCCCTGCCGGATCGCGGCGACCGCGGTGTCGAGATTGCCGTGGCCGGAGATCATCAGCACGGGCAGCGTCGGATCGCGCTTCTTCACTTCCTCCAGCAGCTGGAGCCCGTCGAGCTTCGACCCCTGCAGCCACACGTCGAGCAGGAGCAGGGACGGCCGCCGGTCTGCGAGCGCCTCCAACGCGTCGGTGCTATTGGCGGCGACGCGGGTGGAGAAACCCTCGTCCTCGAGCACCCCGGACACCAATTCCCTGATGTCCTGCTCGTCGTCCACGATGAGGATGTCCAAAGCCATATCTAATCAACCACTAGCCGAAATGTCTTCGGACTGACTGGGGCCATTATCGGCCAGATGCGCGAGCGTCTCGCGATCGAAGATCATGCGGACGAGCGAGCCGCCTTCGGATCGGTCTTCGAACTCGATCTGCCCGAAATGCTCCTCGACGATCTTCTTGACGATGGCGAGACCGAGCCCCGTCCCCTTGGCGCGGGTCGTCATATAGGGCTCGGTCATGCGCGCGCGCTCGGCCGGAAGGCCGATGCCGGTGTCGATCACCTCGACGGTCACCTTCGATCCTTCTTCCTGGATGCGGACCGAGACGCGGTCGGGGCCGGCGCGGCGGCGCTTCTTTTCTTCCTGCTTCTGCTGGATCGCCTCGACGCCGTTCTTGACGACGTTGGTCAGCGCCTGGCCGAGCAGCCTGCGGTCGCAGACCAGGACCGGCGCCGGATCGGGCGCGTCGAGCGTGAATTCGATGTCCGGATGAGCGACCTCGTGCAGGAACAGCGCCCCGTGCGCGATCTCGCCGATGGATTCGGCCGCAAAGCTCGGCTTCGGCATGCGCGCGAAGGACGAGAATTCGTCGACCATCCGCCTGAGATCTCCCACCTGACGGACGATCGTGCCAGTCAGCCGCTCGAACGTCGCCTGGTCGCTCGTCACCTCGGTGCCGTAGCGGCGCTGAAGGCGCTCAGCGGCGAGCTGGATCGGGGTCAGCGGGTTCTTGATTTCGTGGGCGATGCGCCGCGCAACGTCGGACCAGGCCGCGCGGCGCTGGTCCATCAGCTGCTCGGTAATGTCATCGAAGGTGAGGACGTGGCCGTTCTTCACCTTGACCGTCTTGACCGCCAGCGTGCGCGGCTCGCCCGTCGACGCGACCTGGACGACGTCCTCGCGCTCCGCCGCCGTCAGCTGGCGGTCAAGCTCGGGAACGAGATCAGCCAGCTTCTGCCCGACCGGGCTCTTGCCGCTGGTCTTGAGCAGTGACTCGGCCGAGCTGTTGATCAGCCGCACGACATGATCGTCGTCGACCGAGATCACTCCGGCAGTCACGCCCGAGAGCACCGCCTCGGTAAACGCGCGGCGCATGTCGAGCTGGGCGTTGGCGGTAACCAGGTCGCCGGTCTGCTCCTCGAGCCGCCTCGTCATCCGATTGAACGTGCGGCCAAGCGTGCTCACCTCGTCGCGCGCCTCGCCCGCCGGGACGCGCGCGGACAGGTCGCCGCCCGTCACCCGGCGCGCGGCGTCGACCAATTGAGCGATCGGCCGAACCAACCGGTCGGCAAGGTTGAGCGCAATCCAGATCGAAAGCGCGATCAGAAGGAGAGAGGTGAGGATCAGAACCGCGTTAAACCGGATCTGAAGTTTGCGCGTGTTCTCGAGCGTCTGCTGATAATCGCTCGTCGCCGTCTGGGCCTGGCGCATCTGCTCAATCGCACGCGCATCTACCCTTCGCGCCCCGTAGAGGTAAACCAGCGCCTGTGGGTCGAGCCGGACCACCGCCTCGAATCGACCTGGACTCGAGGTGAAGCGCACTTCGCCGGCGCGCATCGTGCGCAGGGCGGAAGGAGAAAAACGGGACGCGAGCGGGCGGTTGTCGGGGTTCCATTCGCCGCGGCTGCGCACCCGGCCATCGGGATCCAAGGCGAGCATGGCCGTCTCGCTGAGATCGCGGGCAGCCGTCTGGTATAGAAATTCCCTTCGGAAGCGCTCGGTGTCGATTCCGAATTCATTGATTCTGTCGACTATGTCTCCGCCCATGGTCTGAACGTCGAGCATGATGCGGTCGTGATGCTCGCGTGCATAAAACTGCGCGACCCCGTGCGCGCCGGCCAGCACGGTCTGAGCCTGGTCGGAAAACCAGTATTTCGCGCCGGCCTGGAACAACACGGAGGCAAAGAGCACGACCAGCAAGGTCGGGACCATCGCGATGACGGAAAAAAGCGTGACCAGACGAACGTGCAGCCGACCCCTTCCCCCGATGTCTGAGCGGACCGCGCGCCGGATCGCCAAACGCCGCGCCACCATCACCATCAACACCATGATCGGCACCAGATTGGCAACGACCAAGGCGGCCACCATCTCTGGCCCGAGCGGCGTTTCCGGGCTGCCCGTGCGGGTGATGATCAGATAGCTGCCGACCAGCGCAGCAACGAGCAGGGCGACGATGCCGATCTCGACGAGCGGCACCCAGCCGCTGCGGCGCGCGAAAACCGAAATGCGCCGACGCCAGCGCGGTCTTGGGGACTCAACGGAAATCACAGTCGACGCGTTCACACTGCGGCCCTAGCACAACATTGTGGCTTCTAGAACACAGTGTTTCGGTCGTCCGTCGCACCAGCGAGCGGATTGAGCCCTCAGGCAGCCGCCTTGCGCAGCCAGGGCGCGTAGAAATCGTGCAACATGGCGAGGGCCCGCACCGGATCGGGCTCCTGGTTGAAGGCGTTGCGGAACTCGGCCGAGCCGTGCAGCCCGCGCGTGTACCAGCCGATATGCTTGCGCGCGCAATTTGCGCCGATCACCGGCCCGTACAGGTCCAGCATCGCCTCATATTGCTCGACGATCACCGCATGCTGCTCGTCGAGGCTCGGATCGGGAAGAAGCTCGCCGGTGTTGAGCCAGTGCATCGCCTGCTTGAGCAGCCAGGGGCGGCCATAGGCGCCGCGGCCGATCATCACGCCGTCGGCGCCCGACTGGTCGAGCGCCGCGTCGACATCCTCGATCGTGTTGATGTCGCCATTGGCGATGACGGGGACGGAAACCGCGTCCTTCACGTTGCGGATGAAGGCCCAATCCGCCTCGCCCTTGTACATCTGGCAGCGGGTGCGGCCGTGGACGGTGATCATCCTGATGCCGAGATCCTCGGCGATCCGCGCCAGCTCGGGCGCGTTCAGGCTGTTATGATCCCAGCCCATCCGCATCTTGAGCGTGACGGGGACGCTGACCGCCTTCACCGTCGCCTCGATGATCGCCGCGGCGAGCTTCAGGTCGCGCATCAGCGCCGATCCCGCCTCTCCGTTCACGACCTTCTTCACCGGGCAGCCCATGTTGATGTCGATGATCGCCGCGCCGCGCTCCTCGTTGAGCCTGGCGGCCTCGGCCATCTCCTTCGGGCTACAGCCGGCGAGCTGCATCGAGACCGGCTCCTCGATCGGATCCCAGACCATCTTCTGCACGCTCTGGCGGGTCTCGCGGATCGCGGCCTGGCTGGCGATCATCTCGGTCACCGTGAGCCCCGCGCCGTAGCGCTTGACGATCCGCCGGAACGGCATGTCGGTGACGCCCGTCATCGGCGCCAGGATCACCGGCGTTTCGATGGCCACGGGGCCGATCTGGATGGGCTTCAGGCGGGGCATGGCCCGGCGAAATAGGGTGGAATGCGCTGGCCGGCAAGGTTAGGCGGGCACATGGGCAGGACGGTGGCATTGCTGGTGGCGGCGGGGAGCGGCAGCCGCGCCGGGGGCGAACTGCCCAAGCAATATCGCAAAATCGCGGGAAAGGCGCTGCTCGCCCACGCCATCGACCACCTGCTGCGCGCCGGCGCCGACGACATCCAGGTGGTGATCGGCGAGGGTCAGGAGGCGCTCTACCGCGACGCGGTCGGCGCGCGCCCCCTCCCCGCTCCGATCATCGGCGGCGCGACCCGGCGGCAGTCGGTGGCCAACGGCCTCGAGGCGCTCGCCGGCGACGATGTCGGGCGCGTCCTGATCCACGATGCGGCGCGGCCGTTCCTCTATCTGGACGTGTGGGACCGGCTCGTCGCCGCGATCGAAGATGCCGACGCTGCCGTCCCGGCCCTGCCCGCGGTCGACACCATGATCAGGCCCGACGGTTCCCCCGTCTCCCGCGACGCTCTGCTTCGCGTCCAGACGCCGCAGGCCTTCCGGTTCGAAGCCATCCTCGCCGCGCACCGCGCCTGGACCGGTGGCGAGGCTACCGACGACGCCCAGATCGCCCGCGCCCATGGCCTCGACATCGCCATCGTCGCCGGGGATCCGGCGCTCGACAAGCTGACCTACGAGGAGGATTTCCGCCGCGCCGAGGCCGCCCTGCTCAGGCCCCGCGTCGGCTTCGGCTTCGACGTCCACGCCTTTGCCGCGGGGCGCGACCTGTGGCTCGCCGGTGTTCAGGTCCCGCACGACAAGGGGCTCGCCGGCCACAGCGACGCCGACGTCGCCCTCCACGCGGTCACCGACGCGATCCTCGGTGCGCTCGGCGCCGGCGACATCGGCGATCATTTCCCGCCTGCGGAGGCGAAATGGCGCGGCACCCCCTCCTCGCTCTTCGTCGAACATGCGCGAGATCTGGTGGAACAAGCGGGCGGACGGATCGAGCATGTCGACGTGACGATCGTCTGCGAGGCCCCGCGGATCGGCCCGTATCGGGACGCGATGCGCACGCGCCTCGCGGCTTTGTTGCGACTGCCCCCTGGGAGGATTAGCATCAAGGCGACGACGACCGAGCGGCTCGGCCTTACCGGGCGCGGCGAAGGGATCGCGGCGCAGGCCGTGGCAACACTGATGCTGGGGGACGAAACATGCTGAAACTGATGGCGGCGGCCGCTTTGCTGAGCGCTCCGGCGGCAAATCCGCCCGGCGCTCCGCGCTGTCTCACTCGTGCGGAAGTGGGCGACCTGACCTTGGTCGGCGCGGCGATCCTGGTCGAAGGCGTGCGCAGCGCCTGCCGCACGCACCTCCCGGAGACCGCCTTCCTCTCCAGCCCCGCCGGGGCCGAATTTGCCGGGCGCATGCGCGCCGAGGGGCAAAGCCACCTCGAGCCAGCCATGAACGGCATCACCCGCATGGCCGGGGAGACCCCCAACGCAGGGCTCGCCATGGTCCGCACCGTCGTTCGGGGCCTGATGGCGGAAGGGAGCGGCACCGAGTTCGCCCAATATGCAGACGCGCAGCTCTGCCGCGACTCCAACGAGATCCTCGAGATCGCCTCGACGCTGACACCCGATCAGATGGCCCGCTTCGTCGGCGCCTTTGCCTCGATCGCCGATCGCCTGGCGCGGATGGCGCCGCCCCGCATGCCCGCGCCGGCCACGCCCGACGACGAGGCGCTCCGCCCTCGGCCAACGGCTTTCGCCGCACCTGCCGTGCCGTCAGTGCCGCCGCGAGTCGTCATCGAGCCGCCTTCGAGGCCGCCGCTCCAGCCCTTCCTCTGTCCGCAACCGCAATGAGCGACCATCGCGACTTCATCCTGCCCGACGAACTGGTCTCGCTCGCCCGCGAGGTGATCGCGCAGAACCGCGCGGCGGGACGTCGCGTGGCGGTGGCGGAAAGCTGCACCGGGGGGTTGGTCGCGGCCGCGCTGACCGAGATCCCCGGCAGCTCGGACGTGATCGAGGCGGGCTTCGTCACCTATTCGAACGAATCGAAGGAAAAGCTGCTCGGCGTCAGCATGGACGTGATCGAGACGTTCGGATCGGTCTCGGTCGCGGTCGCCTGGGCGATGGCCCGGGGCGCGCTCGCCGCCTCGGGCGCCGACGCGGCGGTTGCGCTGACCGGCATCGCCGGCCCGGCCGGCGGATCGGACCGCAAGCCCGTCGGCACCGTCGTCTTCGCCCGCGCCGAACGCGACGGCAATCCCAAGGAGATCGTCGCGGATATCAAGCAGTTCGACGACAATGGCCGCGGCGGGGTCCGCCTTCAGGCGGCGCTTTTCGCGCTCGGGCTGCTGCTGCCCGAACCGGATGCCGGACCGTAGAGCTCGGCCGCCCGCTCCTCGAACGCGCCGATCATGCGCCTGAGGGCGCGGTCGAACATCTGGCCGGCGATCGCCTCGAAGATCCGGTTCTTGAACGCGAAATCGACGCAGAAATCGACCTCCGTGCCTTCCGGCACGGCGCGGAACTTCCAGCTGTTGTGGAGGAATTTGAGCGGCCCTTCGACATAGTCGATCTCGATCCGGTGCGGCCGCTGCTTGTGGACCTTCGACGTGAACGTCTCCTTGAGCGCCTTGAAGCCGACGACGAGGTCCGCGACCATCGCCGTCTCGCTATTCTCGCGGATGCGGGTCGCGGCGACCCAGGGCAGGAATTCCTGATAGTCGCCGACATCGGCGACGAGATCGAACAGCTGCTCCGGCGTGTAGGGCAGGATCCGCGTTTCGGTATGGCGCGGCATCAGTCGCGCGCCGCCGCCAGTTTCGCCTCCCGCGCGGCGCGCATCTTCTCGAAATCGTCGCCCGCGTGGTAACTCGACCGGGTCAGCGGGCTGGCGGCGACGAGCAGGAAGCCCTTGGCGCGAGCGATCGCAGCATAAGCCTTGAACGCATCGGGCGTGACGAACTCCTCGACCGTCGCATGGCGCGGGGTCGGCTGAAGGTACTGGCCCATGGTCAGGAAATCGACGTCGGCCGAGCGCATGTCGTCCATCACCTGGTGGACCTCGAGCCTTTGCTCGCCGAGCCCGACCATCACGCCCGATTTGGTGAAGATCGAGGGATCGTGGCGCTTGACGCTCTCCAGCAGCCGGAGCGAGGCATAATAACGCGCACCGGGCCGGATCGTCGGATAGAGCCGCGGCACCGTCTCGAGATTGTGGTTGTAGACGTCGGGGCGCGCCTCGATGATCTTCTCGACCGCGCTCTCCGCCTTGTTGCGGAAATCGGGCGTCAGGATCTCGATCGTCGTTGAGGGCGTGTTCCGCCGCAGCGCCTCGATCACGTTGACGAACTGCGAGGCGCCGCCGTCCGGCAGATCGTCGCGGTCGACCGAGGTGACGACGATATGGGTGAGCCCCAGCTCGGCGGCGGCGGTCGCCACATGCTCGGGCTCGAGCGGATCGACTGCGCGCGGCATGCCGGTCTTGACGTTGCAGAAGGCGCAGGCCCGCGTGCAGGTGTCGCCGAGGATCATCACCGTCGCGTGCTTCTTGGTCCAGCACTCGCCGATGTTCGGGCAGGCCGCCTCCTCGCACACAGTGGCGAGGTTCAGCGAGCGCATCAGCTTCTTGGTCTCCATATAGCCGGCGCTGATCGGGGCCTTGACCCGGATCCAGTCGGGCTTGCGCTGTCGGGGCACGGAAATGGGATCGGCTTCGCTCATGGCGCGCAGATAGCGTCGCGGAGCGCGACTTGCCACCCCTTCCCTCCTTCGCCTAACGAGCCGCCATGGCCGATTTCGCGACCTTGATCGAAGGTTATCACCGCTTCCGCGACCAGGAATGGCGCGAAGAGCGCGACCGTTGGGCCGAGCTCGCCGAGGGCCAGAGCCCCAAGGTGATGGTCATCGCCTGCTCGGACAGCCGGGTCGATCCCGCCACGATCTTCGGCGCGCGGCCGGGCGAGATGTTCGTCGTGCGCAATGTCGCCAATCTCGTCCCGCCCTTCGAGCCCGACAACCGCTATCACGGCGTCTCGGCCGCGCTGGAATTCGCGGTCACCCAGCTCGAGGTCGACGAGCTGGTCGTGATGGGCCACGGCTTCTGCGGCGGCTGCGCAGCGGCGCTGACAGGCCAGTTCGACTCGGCCGAACATGGCGAAGGGCTGTTCATCTCGCACTGGATCGACATGCTGAGCGACGCGCGCGCGCCGATCCTCGAACGCTATCCCAATCTGCCGCGCGAGGCTTTCCTCGAAATGGAGCACGAGGGCGTGCGCATCTCGCTGCGCAACCTGCGCACCTTCCCCTGGGTCCGCGAGCGCGAGGAGAGCGGCAAGCTGAAGCTGCACGGGGCCTTCTTCGCGGTCTCCGACGGCGTTCTCCACGTCCTCGACGAGGCGAGCGGCGCGTTCGCGCCGGCCTAGTTCACGATCAGCCGACGCGGGGGCAGCCGCCGCGCAGTAAGGATGCGAACGCGGGGCTGGAGCATCTGGCCGCGCATCACGCCTTCCCCTTCGGTCGGCGACGTCGGCGCGGCGAGGATGCGGCGGGCCACGTCCATTCCCTCGACCACATGCCCGAATACGGCATAGCCAAGCCCGTCGCCGCCCGATCCCGGCCCGGCGTCGAGATAGAGCTGGTTTCCGACCATGATCGTGAAGTCGCCCCGCGCCGTGCCCGGCGCCAGGCGCGGCACCGAGACCGCGCCGTCGACGTGGCTAAGGCCGGTCTGACTGGTCGGCTCATGGGCGATCGGCGGGAACAGCTTGCGCGGATCGCGCACCCCGCCCTGCACCAGTCCGGCGTCGCTCGCCGTGTGCATCGCGCGGTAGAATTCGCTGCCGTCGAGCCGCCCGGCCTCGACATAGCGCAGGAAGTTGCCGGCGCTGACCGGCGCGCGCGCCATCTCGAGCGCAATGACGATGTCGCCTTCGCTGGTGTGGAGCTGGACGCGAACCTCCTGCGGCGGCTGGGTCAAAGCCGGCGCCGCGACGCCGAGCAGGATGGCGAGCAACAGCCGTGCCAGCCTCACGCGGCATTGCCCGCCGCGCTGCGGCGCGCGCCATAAGCGAGATAGATGAGGAGGCCGACGACGTGCGCCCCGAGGAACCAGATCTGGGTCCGTTGCGGCAGGCTGTAGAAGAGGTAGGCGCAGCCCAGGATGCCGAAAATGCCGACCGGCCAGGCAAGCGGGGTGCGGAAGCGCCGCTCGATGTCCGGCGCGCGCCGCCGCATCACCAGCATGCAGACGCACACCGCGATGAAGGCGGTGAGCGTCCCCGCATTGGCGAGCGCGGCGAGCTCCGCGAGCGGGATCAGCCCGGCGAGCACGGCCACCACGATCGCGGTGAAGATGGTGATCCGCACCGGCGAGCCGCGGCTCGACACGCGCGCAAGGCCCGGCGGAAGCAGGCGATCGCGGGCCATGACGAAGAAGATTCGGCTCTGCCCGTAGAAGAAGGCGAGGATCACCGTGGGCAGCGCGATCACCGCGGACAAAGCGAGATATTCGGCAACGCCGCGCTGCCCGAGCTCGCGCAGGATCAGCGCCAGCGGCTCCGGGCTGTTGGCGAAGCGCCCGTAAGCGAGCGCTCCGATCGCCGCGGCGGCGACGGCCATGTAGATGATCACGCAGGCGACCATCGATCCGACGATGCCGATCTTGAGGTCGCGGCCGGGATTCTTCGTCTCTTCGGCCGCGGTCGCGATCGCGTCAAAGCCGTAGAAGGCGAAGAAGATGATCGCCGCTGCCGCCATGACGCCAACCTCCGCGCCCGGTGGACCCGATTTGGAAAAGCCGTAGGGCATGAACGGCTCGAAATTGCCGGCGTTGAAATAGGGTAATGTAACAGCGACGAAGACGATGAGCGCCGTCACCTTGACCAGCACCAGGGCGGCATTGAGCGTGGCGCTCTCGCGGGTCCCGTAGATGAGCAGGCCGGCAACCACGGCGATGATCGCGATCGCCGGCAGGTTGATCATCCCGCCAAGCTCCGGCCCTTGGGTCAACGCATGCGGAAAGGACAGATAATGTTCGAGCAAGGGCGAGGCGTAGCCCGACCAGCCGACCGCCACCGCGCTGACCACCAGCGAATATTCCAGGATCAGGCTCCAGCCCACGATCCAGGCGAGCAGCTCGCCGAGCACGACGTAGGTGTAGGTGTAGGCGCTGCCCGAGGCGGGGATCATCGTCGCCATCTCGGCATAAGCGAGCGCGGCGGCCGCGCAGATCAGCCCGGCGATGGCGAAGGAGAGAATGACGGCCGGACCCGCCTTGGCCGCGCCGACTCCGGTGAGCGTAAGGATTCCGGTGCCGACGATCGCGCCTACGCCGAGCGCGATCAGATGCGGCCAGGACAGGCTCGGCTTCAGCCGGTGCTCGGGCGCGAGATCCTCATGGGCGAGTACCGCCTTCTTCGCATTCCATCTCGCCACGGCCGTGCCCCTACCCTGATCCGGTTCGCGCGCATCTTGGGGCCGTGTGCGCGGCTCGGCAAGCACGACGATTTGGTGCGCCGCTTGCGAAGCGCTAGACGAGTGGGATGATCGAGATCACACCGCTCCAGCCCTCCGACCGCTACGAGTGGGAACGGCTCGCCCGCGGCTACAAGGCTTTCTACCGCACCGAGCTGCCCGACGCGGACTATGAACGCAGCTGGCAGGCCTTGCTCGCCGGCGAGCACGTCCACGGCCTGGGCGCCCGCCTCGACGGAAAGCTGGCGGGAATTGCCCATTATCTGTTTCACGCGCAGACGTGGTGGCCCGATTGCTGCTACCTCCAGGACCTGTTCACGGCCGAGGAGGCGCGAGGCCAGGGCGTGGCGACGGCGCTGATCGACGCGGTCGCCGAAGAGGCGCGAAAGCGCGGCGCCGCAAAATTCTATTGGCTGACCAAGCAGGACAACCACCGCGCCCGCGCCCTCTACGACCGCATCGCGCAGTGGAAGGGGTTCCTGCGCTACGACTACGAGCTCTAGCGCCTCACAATCCCGTCATTGCGAGCAAAGCGAAGCAATCCAGTTCCGGCAGCGAGGCAGCCTGGAATGCTTCGTTCCCCGGCTTTCGCCGGGGTCCTCGCAATGACGTCCCGGAGGCCTACCGCGTGAGCTTGCGGTAGGTCACCCGGTGCGGGCGATCTGCTTCAGGTCCCAAACGCCGCCTCTTATCCTCTTCATACGCCTCGAAATTTCCCTCGAACCATTCGACATGGCTGTCGCCTTCGAAGGCGAGGATGTGGGTGGCGAGGCGGTCGAGGAAGAAGCGGTCGTGGCTGATGATCACCGCGCAGCCGGCGAAATTTTCCAAGGCCTCCTCGAGCGCGCGCAGGGTCTCGACGTCGAGATCGTTGGTCGGCTCGTCGAGGAGGAGGACGTTGCCGCCCTCCTTCAACATCTTGGCGAGGTGGACACGGTTGCGCTCGCCGCCCGAGAGCTGGCCGACATTCTTTTGCTGATCCTGGCCTTTGAAATTGAACGCGCCGACATAGGCCCGCGTCCCGATCTCATGCTTGCCGAAGCGAAATACGTCCGCGCCGCCGGAAACCTCCTGCCAGACATTCTTGCCCGGATCGAGATGATCGCGCGACTGATCGACATAGCCAAGATGGACGGTCGGGCCGACCTTGATCTCGCCCGAATCGGGCTGCTCGGCCCCGGTGATCAGCTTGAACAAGGTGGTCTTGCCGGCGCCGTTGGGGCCGATCACGCCGACGATGCCGCCGGGCGGCAGCTCGAAGGTCAGGTCCTCGACGAGGAGCCGGTCGCCGAATCCCTTCTGGACATCCGCCGCGCTGCTCGTGCAGAGCTTCCGCAATCTCGTGGTG